>JAQTRJ010000197.1 GCA_028711875.1 bacterium
TTTTGAACGATCAGTATCACGGTGGCCACTTGCGCGGTCACGGCCACGGCATCTTTAATCAACGTCCACGTCGTCGCTTGCGGCTTCAGCGGCACAAAGATCACGTCGCCCGGATCAATCGCCAGCGACGATTGATATCGAATCAGCGAGCCGTTGCGCGCCTTGAGCACCAGCGTCGTGCCCTTCCATCCGCCGCGGTTAATGCCGCCCGCTTCGCTCAGATAATGCGCGAGCTTCGCCCCCGGCTGCCACTCCACTTCCCCGGCGTGATTGACCGAACCAATCACCCGTACTCCGAGCGGTCCTTGCGGAACCTCCAGCCGGTCGCCGTCCCGCAGGCGAATCTGGGCGGCGGCGCTCGTCTCATCCGAAGCATTCGTCAAGTCCACAACCACCGTTCGATAAGCCCAGCGCGAAAACTCCGCCGCGAGCTGTGGATCAGCGGCCAACATGGGAAGTTGATTGAATCGCAGCGCCGCCGCCAGTACCCGATCCCGTTCGCGCTCGACCGGATCGGCCACTTCGCTCCGAATCAGCCGCGCCGAATTGACCTCCGCCGTCGGCAATACTCCGCCCGCCGCCAGCAAAACCTCGCGCAGCGTTGTTTCGCCCTCGACGATCGGATAGCCGCCGGGCCGAGCGACTTCACCGCGGATCGTCACCGAACCCAGCCGACTGGTGTCCGGGCTTCCGCCGACGTAGATCCGGTCTCCCGGCCGGATGTCCCGCATCCGCGCCGCCCGTCCGGATTCGCCCCGCAAGTCCACGGCTATTTCCGAACCGTCGCGACCGCCGATGCGAATACTCGAAGAGTCGGCCAGCATGGTCAGACCGCCCGCGACCGCGAGGATCGTCTCCAGCCGCTCGCCATTCGCCCACTCATAGAGGCCGCTGCGCTGAATTTCTCCAAACACGCCGACCTGTCGGTTGGCTTCCGCCGGACTGGGAACGTAAATCGTCTCCCCGTCGCGCAGATAGGGATTGGCGGCAACGCGTCCGCAGCGTTCGAACAGCAGCAGGTCGGCGTAGCCCAGCCGTTCTCCGGAGCGATCCCACAGCTCGATTCCGCGCTGCGACGCCTCGATCTCCGAAGTCGTGTCGCCCACCGCAAAGGTCGGCCGTCGTTTCAGCCCGCCCGCCAGCGTGATCGCATCGGCGACCCGCGACGTGGCCGAGAGGATGTAGGTTCCGGGAACGGTCACCATCCCCGTCACGTGAACGCGAAACCGGCGCGGCTCGCTCAGCGACACCGTCACCCGTCCCACGCGCATCGTGCGCGACACCTCGCCCGAGATCGCCTCCTTCGCCGCTCGCAGCGTGAGGTCAGCCACGTGAACCACTCCCACATAGGGAATCACCACGTCGCCGTCGCCGTTGACCAGCGTCGGATACTCGTTGAAGGTCGGCTGCCAGAAAACGATGCTCAACCGATCGCCGGGGCCGACGATATAGGCGTCGGCGTCCACTGCGCCTTCAAAGAACGCTTCTCCCGTCACGAGAGTCGGCGTTTGACCGCCGAACAATTTCTCCAATTCTCCCTGACGCCCCACAAGTTGTTGAACCTGTGAGATCGTCTGGGCATGCCCACTAAGGTGTCCCGACAACAGCGCCAGCCCGCAGAACCAGACCCCAAAGCAGCGAAGGCTCCGGTACAGCTTGGTCACAGGCGGTTATTTCTCCTCCGTTGCCGGCGTTTCTTCTTCGTTATGGGGCAGGAACTTGCTTTCCACTTCCTTGACTCGCGAGGGAAGTTCCAACGCATAGCCCGTGCCCAGAATGTGCGGCGTGACCTGAATGATCAGATCGGTCTTGCGGGTCAGGGCGGCCTTGTGCTGGAACAGTGCGCCGATAAACGGTAAATCGCCGAGGAACGGCAAGCGGTGAACCGTGCTGGAGGATTCGACACCCAGCAGTCCGCCAATAATCACCGTTTCACCGTCCCTGATCCGAATCGTCGTGTTGGAAATCCGCCGCTTCACCCACGGCAGCTGAGTGTCCTGCGACTCGATGAACTGGAAGATGGACGACAACTCGGGCATGATCTCAGTGGTAATGTAGCCGTCGCTGTTAATCTTGGGACGGACCATCAGCCGCACGCCGACGATCGTCCGCTCGATCTGCACCTGACCGCCCACGCCGCCGCTGCGCGCAACATAGGGAATCTCGTCCACGACCTGGATCGAGGCTTCCTTGTTGTTGAGCGTGGCCACCGACGTATTGGCCAGCACCTCGGCCCGGCCGCGCTTCATGAGCAGGTCGAGCGCCACCTCAAAGGTGGACACTTGCTTGGACCAGTACCCAAGCCGCCGCGTTTCGAGCGGATAGTAGGGCAGCGTCGTCGCCACCCGCCCGCGCTGCGACGGATCAATGCCCGTCAGGCTCGGCGTCCCTTCGTTGTTCACGCGGTTGCCGTAGGCGTCCACCGGCGATTCGGAAATCACCGTGGACAGCTGCGACAGCCGGTTCCAGTCCATACCCAGAGCCTCTTCGTCGTCCACCGCCACCTCGATCATACGGCACTCGAGCACAATCTGCAGCGCCGGACGATCCACCTGCTCCACCACCTTCTGAATGTCCGAAATGATCTTCGGACTGGTGATGAGCAGAACCTTGTTGCCGGTCGTGTCAATCGAGACGTTGCCGTTGAAGTTCACGAGCATCTTCGCCACCGTCGGAGCGTCCGTGTACTTGAGATCAATCACGTACGACGTCAGTCCGACCTGCTCCTTGAGCTGCTTGGCCGGCGCGACCAGAAACGACCGTCCGACGATTTCGTAGGACAATCCCGCCGCGCGGACCACCAAATTCATGGCCTGCTCGATGGGAACGTCCTTCAAATGCACGGACACGCGCTCTTCCTTGTTCACGCCGGGTCCGGTGACGATGTTGTATCCGCTCTTGTCGGCAAGGATGGCCAGCACCGAAGGCAGGAACGCGTCGTCCGCGTCAATGGTCACCAGACGGCTCAAACCCTCTTCCGGCTGGGTGGACGACTGAGCCAGCGCCGATCCTTGCTGCACGGGAAGCGCCGCGCCCAACAGGACCGTGAGTGCGACAATCGCGATCATCGCACGGGCCGGCGTTCGGTTGCCTCTCTGAGAGAGGCTCGGTAGGAATTGCTGTGCAAGGCTCAACAGAAATGTACCTCGAAGCAAGTGGTTGGTTTATATTCGTTAGCAAAATGCGCGGTCGAGACACGCGGGACTTAGAACTGGCCCTCGCCCGACACGGACGTCTTCAGTGCGCCCTCCTGGAGCTCGCCTTCGGGGGCCGACTCGTTCACCAGAACCAGCCGCGATCCGCCCTTGTTGAGTACCATTTGCGCCGACGAGATCTCCTGCACCGTGAATCCGTTGAACACGTCGCCGACATGGACGATCTGACTGCGGCCCATGAACTTGATGATGGCCGACGGATCATCGCCCACGACCGTGCAGGATAGCCGCATCCGACCCTGTTGCTCCAGCGTCTCACGCAGTCCCAGACTGGCTAAAAACGATTTCGATTGAATCACGCGCGTCAGGTCAAGTGGATCCACTTCCACGTGCGTCACGTAGTCCAGGCGCTCCTGCAGGTTCTTCTCTAAAGTGTTCACGGTCTCCTGGAGCTGCTGGTCAGTGCCCAGCGTGATCCGCCGACGACGAAGATCCTCGACCTGCTTGGACATCCGGTAGTTGCTGTAGCCGATCCAGATGATACACGCGATCAGCAACGCGAGCGTGATGCCCCACAATACGTTCATCCGCTGTCTCATGGGCGGAACTCGTCCTCGCTATTTATGTTTGAGCAGAGTCAGCGTCGAGAGCGTGATCGTCATCGGACGCTTCTCCAGTGTCCCTTGCTTGGCCAGCGCCTGCACGCGTTTGATCGTGCTGCTGAGTTCCAGCCGGTCCACCGTGACCAAACGGTTGTTCTTTTCCACGTCGTTCAGGAAACTCACCAGCGATTTGTAGCTGGTGTGTACTTCCATCGTATAGGGGGTCCGGAGGTAATCCGCGAAATTCTTGCGAGTTCCCGGTTGGATGCTGACCAAATCAATCTCATGCCGGCGCAACAGGTCGGTGACCTGATCCATGAACGGCAGCGAGGCGTCCTCGGCCAGCGAATCCCGCGCCGACTGAGCCAGATTCCCCTCGATCAGCCGCGTCACGTGCTGCAGTTCGTTGGCGATGATCTGCGCCGCGATCAACTTCTCGTTCTCCTGCTGAATGATCCGGTCCAGCTCCCGCACCTTGGCCGGCTTGGGACGATAGACCTTCCCCTGGTAGTAGTAGAAGCTGATCCCCACCACCGCCAGCAGAATCAGTCCGACGAGCACCTTCCTCATAGTACATGAATCCTCTTCGTTGCGGCCCTACGACCTCGTGCGCCCCCCTATCCTTCGCGGCGTCCCCGCCGCTCCGGATCCGAGGTCAGACACTCCACCGAAAATATCAGCACGTCCTGATCCTGCATGACCTTCCGCACCGATTGATCGAACCGAATCTCAAACAGCCCCTGCCGGAACTCGGGAGTGGACTTGAGCAGCTCGATAAACTTGGAGATGATCTCGAATTCCTTCTGATTCGAATCCACCTGCGCCAACGCCCGCAGCGTGAACACCCGATTCTGGTATTCCACCGCCGTCAGCGCCATGCCCGACGGCATGACCTCCGCCAGTTTTTCCAGACGGCGCGCCCAGAGAAACCGCTCGTTCTCCAACCGCGCCAGCGCCATCACGTCGTCCTTCGACACTTTGGTGGCTTCGCGCTTGAGACTGTCCAGTTCGAAGCGTATCCGGTCGAGTTTCTGCTGCCGCGCCTGAATGACGTCGTTGAGCGCGCCGTTCTGCGCCCACGTCAATCCACCCAGAATGATGAACACCAGCGCGAACAGGCCGAGCACCAGATACGCACGGCGCTCCTGCCGCCGCATCTTGACGACGACTTCGCCTTCGCCCTTGTTCAGGTTGATCGTAAATTGCTTGACCATGAGGCACTCTTTCTCTCGGTTTAGGCTCCCTGAGCACG
>JAQTRJ010000198.1 GCA_028711875.1 bacterium
ATTGCTCGGCGTTGGGCGATTGATCGCCGATCCGGATCATGAGACCGTGGAATATGCCGTTCTCATCGTGGACGAATGGCAGCAGAGAGAATTGGGAAGCACGCTCACCGACTATTGTCTGGAAATCGCGAAGCACTGGAAGCTGCGGCGAGTCATCGCGCAAACCACGACCGACAATTCCCGTATGTTGGCTGTCTTTCGGAAACGGGGATTTCACGAAACGATTGGAGACGACTCGACCGTGGAAGTCGAGATGGAATTGGTTTGATCTGATTTCCGAATCGTTGATATGAAAAGAAGCCTCGGGACAGTCCCGAGGCTTCGCTGTTTTCGATGCAGGGTGATTCATTCCGGCTTCGCGTCCCAGCCGTAGTCCACATACTCCCACGAAACGTCGCGGCCGCGCACCCGCAGATGCAGGAATCCCTCCTCCAAACCGTTCCGCTTGCCTTCCCACCACTTGGAGCAGACCGCTCCACCGGTGATAAAGTGCGTTTGCCCGCGGACGAAAATATCCTCGAGAAAATGCAGATGCCCTTGCAGCACCAGTTTGAGATCGTGCCCGGCAAAGAGATCGAGAACCTCTTTGGAGTTGTTGATAACCTCGCGCTGGCCGTTCGGCTCGAGCGATCCCTCATAGAGCTGAGTCATCGAGGTCACGAAGGGAATGTGGGTGACCACGGCGATCGGGACGTCGGGGCCGAGCGAATCCAGATCGCTGCGGATCCACGCCATCTGCGCGCTGTCCACGCGACCGATGTACTTGCGTTCCTCGGTTTCGCCGACGGAATCTAAAATGATGAAGTGCCAACCCTTGTGATGGAACGAATAGTGGCGGCGGCCGATGCGGTTATCGAACATCCGTTTGCCATACTCGGGATGATCGGGCTGCACTCCGCTGGAAGGATAGAGACCGAAAATCTCGTGGTTGCCCATCGCGTTGTACACGGGAACTTGAAAGCGGCGGGCGGTCTCGAGATAGAGCGTGTACAGCGAGTCGGCGCGGCCGTATCCGGCTCCGAGCGCATCCATATTGAGATCGCCGCCGGTGACCACAAAATCGGGATGACGCGCGTTGACCGAATCAATCGCCTGCGAGAATCCCGCGACAGCCTGACATTCGGGCTGGAGATGGATGTCCGTCATGAAAACAAACGACCACTCCGTTTCACTCGCCGGTTTCCGACAGCAGCCCGACGGCAGCACGAGCGCGACCAGCAGCGCAGCCGCCGAGATCATCATTCTTTTTCCGTTCATAGATCCCCTCGCGGTTTGCGGTGGATGAGATGAAGATTCCGGGCGTAGATTGCGAGTCCTCCGGCTTGTCCGAGGATGAAGACCGGATCGAGGCGATGGATTGCATAGATCAGGAGCAGCAGTCCGCCGCCGAGGCTCAGATACCAGAAATGAACTGGCACGACGCTTCGCCCGATCCGCTCGGAAGCGATCCATTGCACGAAAAAGCGGGAGGCGAAGAGAAACTGCGCGCCGAATCCCAGCGCCATCCACCAGTCGAAGGTTGGGAAATTCAAGAGGATATACCCCCTCGCGAAAGGAGACAAAAATCCAAGTCGTTGCGGATAAATACAGTTTACGAAAAGCCCGCCAGAAAAACAAGAGCATTTCTTCACTCTACAAAAAGCCGCTCGGATATCCCGCGCGGCTTTTTCTCATTCTCGGAGTGATCGAACTATCGAAGCAATACGATCTTCTCCGTCTTGTTTCGATCCGGCGTTTGCAGTTGCACGAAATAAACTCCCGATGGCAGGGCATCGGCGGAGAAATCGAGTTCGTGTCTTCCTGCCTGTTGAACTCCATCCACAAGCGTGCGGATCAACCGTCCTTCGACAGAGAAAACTCGCAGTTGCACCCGTTGGCTGTTTTTCAGATCAAACAGAATCCGCGTTCGGCCGTTAAATGGATTCGGATAGGCCGCGAGGACCGTGTAGTCATAAGGCTGAAAAATGAGCGGTCCCGCGGAAGACAATTCGGCATCATCGAGATAGCACGCGCCCAATCCGGAGATTGCCCAGATGCGATGCTGGGCAGCATCGTACTTCACGTCGGTGAAGCTGAAGCTCTGCGAAGAATAGGGAGGCTCGATGACCGGCTGCCGCCACGTCCAGCCCGAATCCTCGGAGACCCACGCATCGTTATTCGAATAGCTCAGCCCGAACAGAACCGGCGGATCGCGTGGAACACAGAGGAGCCAGTCCAAATCTTCGTGGTTGGGAATTTCTCCGCGCGTTTCCCACTCGCCCGCTTGCCAACGCCAGCACTGACCGCTGTTATTGACAAACAACTCGTCGCCGATCAGAGTCGGGAGCGGTCTGGTGTAATCAAAGGACGCGCTGAGATCAAGACTATTCCACGACGATCCTTCGTCGTTCGAGCGGAATATCTCCAATTGCAGAGTCGCCCAATCAATCGCCGCCACATAGATCACGGAATCGTTCATAGCAAGGTGCTCTGTGCGATAACCATCCGGCAATGGAGAGGTGAACCATGTCCGCCCCAAGTCGCGGCTGATATACACTTCACTGCTGCCAAATGACGTGAAGCGAACGCCGCGCGAGCTTTGGTGTGTACGAAAATAAAACTGTGGAAGAATCGGCAGAAAGGGATCGAGTTCCCACGTCGCGCCGTTATCATAGCTGTAGATCATTTGAAGGTGATCCGTGGCGGGGCCGCTGATGGGACGTTTCCAGAGCGCGCTCACGAGCGTATCGCCGCTGTGATAGCAAACCGGACGCATCATGGTCAGCGTATCCTCAGCAACGGGATAGCTCATCTCTTGCCAATCCTCCACACCGGGATCAAGCCGCCATTGACGATAGCCGTCATCACGCACGAATACGGTCTCTTCGGTGACACCGAGATCTCCAAGCGGCCCGACGTCGGGCATGGGAAGCGGCTGCCATGACTGTCCGTGATCGGTGGTCTTGAACACACCCCAGCCAGTGACGGAAGCGTAGATCGTTCCGCTGAAGGGATTCTGATAAAGATGATTGACGAAGCAAACGTTTCCCGGCAGCCCGTTCATGCAATGCTGCCACGTTCGCCCATAGTCATGCGACCAATAAAGGCCGTATTTCTGTCCGCCGCGCACGAACAAGGTGCCGGGTTGAAACTGATCTTCGATTACTTGTTCGGGCTGGAAACGGTCAGGCAGACCTCCGTAGTTGCGCACCCACGTTACCCCATCGTCAGTTGATATTAATACTGTGCCGTTTTCCCAGAGGGAGGTTGTGCTACCTGTTCCCAGTGCAAACAAGTCATCGTTCGACAGTCGCGCCATGCTATACACATCGGCATCGTTTTCTCCGAAAAGCGCGCTGAAGTCAATCAGTGTCCGCCAGCTTTCCCCTAAGTCATCGCTGCGACAGAGGCCGCCGTGTATCCAACCGCCGGCAGCATGAAAGTACGATGTGCAGAAGAGCGTACTGTCCCGGAATGGGTCCTGAAATAATCCGGTGGGAAACGATCCAAAACCGGAATCGGGTCCCCGACGTGACCACGTCCCCGGCGCGCCATAATTCCGAGACATATAGAAGCGATTGGCAGTGAGATAGAACCAGATACTGTGATCCATCCGCCATGGCAACAGGAAATCCTCGATATTGCCGCCGCTGATATTGTCGGGGATATGCTGCCATTGATTGCCACCATCGAAGCTGAACCAGCAGTAGCTCCAGAGTGTGGCGCTACTGGTTCGAACAATCAGCGTGTCGCCTGCTGGATCTATCGTCTGAATATCAACGGGGACAAAGTTCGCTCCCTCCGTTGTTGAAAGCCTTTGGTTAATGCCTTCCCATTCTATGCCGCCATTCTCGGATTGCCACAGTCCACCCCTTGCCAAACCAAGAAGAATACGATTTTCCGCCGAATTAGCCGCACAACTAAGCGCGAATGCGGTTCCAGCAGGAACTCGATTCCACGTTGCCTGAACTTGATGTGCAATCAAGCCGAGAATTGAAGACATTGTCAGACAGAGCAACAGCCTGTAATGCATGGATTACCCCGGCATTCTGCCAGTGAGAAGTGAATCCACGGAAAGGGAGACACCGAAGATATTTCAATGCGCTCTACTCAGGCGTGCCTTCTTTTTGCGTCCACGCCCGCGCGTGACTATTTGCGCCAGAGAAGAAAAGATGGTCTTGACCATAGGCTCCCCAATTGCCATGTGTAAGTTGGTATATTGGGCTTATGGTCAAATTGATATTGCTCCAATTAGCTTGCTTCGAGTCTTGCTGTCCAGCTCGTATTTCACTCTCGCGAATCATTACTTCTGGACACGCACCTTGACCCGGAACACACCAGATTCGTCCCGCGACGTACTCATCATCGCCGTCATTCGTCTCAGGGATTCCGTGTAATCCGCTAACTGTTATCCATACTTTCGCCTTGCTTGGTGCAGGTGTTGGCAGAAATACTTGTACATTGTGCTCACCCTGAGTACAATCAGATTGTATTGTGGTGGTTTGCTCCATATCAAACTACCACAAGCTACCCCCCCACTGGAAAAAGTCAATACTCAGATCACCGATAATCGAAATTGCTCGAATTGCTATCCTTTCACTTATCAGACAATTACGATCCCCTGCGATAAAAACAACGCACCCTTTGAAGAGGCAAGTATCTCCAGGAATTCCTCTACTCTCCCGCATTCACATCGGTCGCCGGACTCCACTCCGCCGTCGCTTCGACATAGACCTTGACCGGACCGCGGCTGGTCCACGTCTCGTTGTGATTATAACTCCAGCCGAGATACTCGGACGCGCCGCCGCCCTCGGTGGTAATCAGAAAACTGTTTTCGACTACGCCGATGGACTCGGCGATTTCCGACGGCCGCGCGCGATCGCCGCCCTGCGGATCCACGTGCACCCAACCGTAGCCGGGCAGGTAAACCTGACTCCAGCGATGGAAGTGCTCGTCGGTAGACGCATCGTCGCCGCGAATCACCGCCGCGCCGACATAACGCGCGGGAATTCCCGCCGCCCGGCAC
>JAQTRJ010000199.1 GCA_028711875.1 bacterium
TCGGCGTGGAAGTGCTGTTCGCAGGGAGCATTCTCTATGAAGTGCTGCTGCCGTCGTTCATCGCCGGCGTGACCGCGTTTCAGGTATCGAAGGCGCTGGGGATCGCCTACTTCTATCATCCCATCGAGTTCGTTCCCATTTTCAGTCAGGCGTTTTTCGCGAAAGTTCTGCTCGCCGGAGCGTTTTTCGGTCTGGTCTCGGTGCTGCTCATCGTCACGTTGAAATACGGCACGAAGCTTTCACAGAAGATGGCGATGTACAAACCGCTGAAGGGCGCGGTGGGCGGTTTTCTGATTATCGGACTCGTGCTGCTGACCTCGCGCGATTATCTGGGACTGGGACTCGACACGATTGACGCGGCGCTGAGCGGCGCGCACGTCGTGGGCTACGCGTTTTTGCTCAAGGCGCTGTTCACTTCGATCACGCTGAGTTTCGGCGGCAGCGGCGGCATCGTCACGCCGATTTTTTTCGTCGGCGCGACCTCGGGCGTGTGGTTCGCGAACATCATGCATCTCGACAGCGCGACGTTCGCCGCCATCGGTCTGGTCTGCCTGCTCGCGGGCGCGGCCAACACGCCGATTGCCGCGAGCATTCTGGGCGTGGAACTGTTCGGGCCTGAAATCGCTCCCTACGCGACGGTGGCGTGCGTGATCAGTTTTCTTATGACCGGCCATCGCAGCGTCTATCCGTCGCAGATTCTCGCCATCAGAAAATCGGAGTCCATCGAGGTCGAAGTGGGAAAGGAAATGGTGGACGTCGAGGCGGAAGTGCGGTTGCGCGAGGGCGGCGTGACGCGGGCGGGCGTGCACGCGGCGGGAGAACTCCGCCGCTTCGGCCGCCGGGGATGGCGCTTTCTGCGTCCGCTGATCCAGTGGCCGCCGCGCAGGCGGGATCGCGATGAAGAAGATTCCAACAAAGAAAACTGAGCGCGCGCCGCGGAGCGACACGTACCTTGCGATCTATCGCACGATCCGGCGCATTCCGCGGGGACGGGTCGCGAGTTACGGGCAGATCGCGCGCGTGGCGGGATTTCCGAATCAGGCGCGGCTCATCGGCTACGCGCTTTTCGCTCTGCGCGCGGGCAGCGACAAAAACGTTCCGTGGTGGCGGGTGCTGAATGCGAAGGGCGAGAGTTCGCTCGCGGACGAGGATGACCGCGAACTCCAGCACGCGCTGCTACAGAAAGAAGGCGTGATTTTCACCGCGCGCGGCCGAACGGACCTCAAGAAATTCGGCTGGAAGAAATGACGTCATTTAATTTTCTCCGGATTTTATTCTCCCTGGGTCGAGCCTCCCGCTCGACTTCTTCTTGTCGAGGCAGAGCCCCGACCCAGGGATAGGGGAATGATGCAGGAAATGGGGAAAGATGCGAAGCGTAGGGGCGGGTTATGCGAAGCGCAACCCGCCCGCTCTACATCCGTGAGACATACCCGAACACGGCGGCGACGGCGCTGAGGAACAGGCCGGTCATCAGGCCGATGGCCCAGCGGCGGAACGATTCGAGCGCGCTGATCCGTTCGTGATGGGCGGCGGTGCTCGATTCCACAAGCTGCACGATGCGCGCGAGTTCGTTTCTCAGCGCGGCGATTTGCTCGGTGAGGTCGGCCACGCGCGCTTCCACGCGGCCGAGCGAGCGATCGAAATTGTTGTCGGACATCGGAGGAACCAAATTAGAAATTAGAAATGAGAAACAAGAAAGAAGAAGAGGTCTCGGATTGCCTTTCTAATTTCTCATTTCTCTTTTCTGGTTTTATTGAGTGAGCGGCGCGATCGCTTCGTAGGTGCGGCCGCCGACGCGGACGGTGATCGTCTTGCGGCCCTTGATCGCTTTTTTTAGATCGGAGATTTCCGAGAGAATTCCCGTGCCGGGTTCGGCTCCGCGATAGACGAAGCTGCCTTCGAGCACGCGGTCGAGGCCGTCGTAGTAGTAGTGGCAGAGTTTCAGACCGTAGTGCGCCCCCGGTTCGTGCTCGCACTCGCGAATGTCTTTGCCGCAGATCGAGCACGACGGTTTCTCGAACGTGAACGCAATCGAAGCTTCCGAGATGATCCCCGCGTCGAGCAGCACGCGGAAATCTTCGGCGGCGGAGTGCGCGCGCGGCCAATAGAATTTCGGAACGATGTAGCGGTGACCGCCGAACTCTTCGACGCTGCCGCCGAAGAAGCGCGCGACCGCCACGCTCTGCCGGTTGTGGCCGATCAGCGCCGGCGCGCCGTGCGTGAGTTCGAGCAGTTTTTGCAGATCGTGCGAGCGGAAGCAGCCGAATTGCGTATCCATCGCGTCCCCGGCGAGGCGGCAGCGGCGCACGTGAATATCATCGGCCGTGATCTCCGCAAGCGGCGGATTGGGAAGCTGAGTGATTTGCGCGACGTCGCTATCGCCCGTCGCTTCGCGCGCGGCCGCGACCGGGCCGGATAGGGTTTGCAGAATCATGAGGTCCTCTTGTATTTGTGGGTGGAGTGTGTTATCTTGCCGCCGATGAGTTGCATCGGCAGAAATATTTTACCGTGAGATGACCATGCAGAAATTCGCGATGATCCTTCTGTTCCTTTGCACCGCGCTGGCATCCGCTCAGGACAAACTGCCGCGCCGCGGATTTTTCGGAGTTCAAACCGAAGCCGTTTCCGACAGCCTGCGCGCCGCGTGGAAGTCGCTGCCCGAAGGCGGAGCGTATATCGCGTCCATCGTTCCCGGATCGAGCGCGGAAGCCGCAGAACTTGCGGTCGGCGACGTGCTGACCGCCGTGAACGGAACAGCCATCGCCGATCCGTCCGCGTTTTCCGCCGCGCTCGCCACGCTCAAGGGCGGCGACGCCGTTTCCATTCGTTTGGTCCGCGACGGTCAGGCTCTCGAAACGCAAATCGCGCTCAAGGAGTATCCCCGCGAAACGCCGGAAGATTTCGACGTGATCTACGACAGCGTGCCGGTGGACGGCGCGCTCCGGCGGGTGATCTTCACCAAGCCGCGTCAGGAGGGCAAGCTGCCGCTGATTTATTTCTTAGGCGGCATCGGCTGCTATTCGCTCGATTTCATGGCCGGGCAGGATCATCCCTACAAGACGCTGCTCGATGAACTCACGCGGGCGGGTTTCGCCACGCTGCGCGTGGAAAAAACCGGCATGGGCGACAGCGAGGGGCCGCCCTGCGCCGAACAGAATTTCCGCGACGAAGTGCGCGGCTACGTGGCGGCGTTTCGCGACTTGCCGCGCTTCGATTTCGTGGACACCTCGCGCATCATTCTGCTCGGCCACAGCATGGGCGGCGTGGTCGCGCCCGTGCTCGCGAGTCAGGTTCCCGTGCAGGGCATCGTGGCCATTGCGACCTCGGGAATCTGGTGGGTCGAGTACGAACTCATCAATCAGCGCCGGCAATTGCTGCTGGCGGGAGCAAGTCCCGATTCCATCGAGATCGCCGCCCGCGAGAAGGAACTGGCCATGCACCTGCTGCTGATTGAGAAGAAAACTCCTGATGACATTCTAAAGGATCACCCCGAACTCGCCGACGAGCTGGAATATCCCGCGCACTATACGTTCATTCAAGACCTCGCCGACTTGAACATGGCGCGCGAGTGGATGAACGTCACCTGCCCGACTCTTCTGGTTTACGGCAGCGCGGATTTCATCACCGACCGCAGCGAGCACATTTATGCGGCGGATCTGATGAACACGCTTCATCCCGGCATCGCCCGTTTCGTTGAAGTGCCGAACATGGACCACTTTTTCACGCGCGTGGAATCGCAGCGCGCGAGCTTCGACAATCTGATGGCCGGTATGCCGAATCGCGAGTTTTCGCAGGACGTCATTCCGGTCATCGGCGGCTGGTGTACGGAGGTGTTGAGCACGCTGAACGCTCCGCGATAGTCACGCCTTGAACTAACACTTGGTTTGGGACATAGGATATTGGTGATGAACACAACTTAAGAGGAGACTTGCCATGAAACTGCTCACCGTTGTGATTCTTACTTGCTCAGCGTGCCTAATTGCGCAGGCGCAGGACAGTTGGAACGTTGAGTTCGTGGGGAGTTCGTCACTGAACTGGGACGTTTGTTACGTGGTGGCCGTTCAAGGCAACTATGTCTATGCGGCAACGCGCGCCACAGGTTTGCGGATTGTGGACATTGGCAACCTTTCCCAGCCGGTAGAGGTGGGGCTTTTCCATACGCCGGGCAAGGCTTGGGGCGTTGCGGCAGTGGGAAACTATGCCTATGTGGCGGATCGGGAAGCCGGTTTGCGGGTGATTGATGTCAGTGATCCTTCCCGACCGATGGAGGTGGGTTTCTGCGACACGCCAGGCTATGCTAGGATCGTGACTGTGGCGGGGAACTACGCCTATGTGGCAGATTATGACGCTGGCCTGCGGGTGATCAATATCAGCAATCCTTCCCAACCGGTGGAGGTAGGCTTCTACGACACACCGGGCATAGCGCTGGGCGTGACGGTGGCGAGGAACTATGCCTATGTGGCGGATTATGATGCTGGCCTGCGGGTAATCAATATCAGCAATCCTTCCCAGCCGATGGAAGCAGGGTTCTGTGATACTCCGGGTCATGCTTGGAACGTGGCGGTAGCCGGAAATTACGCCTATGTAGCGGACTACACCGGTCTTCGTGTGATCAATATCAGCAATCCTTCCCAACCGGCAGAGGTGGGATTCTATGACACGCCGGGCATAGCCCGGGGTGTGTCGGTATCAGGAAACCACGCCTATATGGCGGATGATAACGCTGGTCTACGGGTGATCAATGTCAGCAATCCTGCCCAGCCGATGGAAGTGGGCTTCTGCGCTACGCCGAGTTTTGCATGGGACGTGGTGACGGTGGGGAGTTTTGCCTACATGGCAGATTACAATGCTGGTTTTCGTGTAATCGATATCAGCAGTCCTGCCCAGCCAGTAGAGTCGGGATTCTACGAAAAGCCGGGCCAGGCCTTCAGCGTGGCAGAAGTCGAAAGCTACGCCTATGTGGCAGATCTTGATGCAGGTCTGCGGGTGATTGATGTCA
>JAQTRJ010000200.1 GCA_028711875.1 bacterium
CCAGCGGCGGACGGGTGCGCTGGAACGGCACGATCGGTATGATCATCATCAACGGTCAGGTCTATCAGCAGTTCGGACTTAGGCCCGACTTTCCAATGGGCAAATTCGGAGCCGGACTTGATCTGACTTTTCGCTTCGATGAAGAAGGGAATTTCAAAGACGATGAATGGGATGACGCGCGGGATTACCTTGAAAAAATCTACTATATCCGCTACGGCATTCCGGGTGATCCCTTCTATCTGCGAATTGGCGCACTCGACAATGTGACGCTGGGATACGGCCTCATCATGCGTCGTTACGCGAACACGATCCAATATCCTGAAGTGAAGCGGGTTGGCCTATACTCCGAAGGCGGAGTTAAACGGTTCAGCTGGCAGGCGATGCTGAACAACCTTGGCGAGCTGGATCAACCGGGACTAATGAGTGCGCGACTCGCCTACAACACCGGTTTCAAGGGCCTTACCGTCGGAGCGACCCTTGCCCATGACGGCAACCAATTCGCCGGCTTGGTGGACGACGACAAGGACGGCGTGCCCAATCGGCTCGATCTGTTTCCCGATGAAAACGACTTCCGCCTGCAACACGATTTGCTGACCCTTTTCGACGATCACCCCGGCGACCTCGACTACCTGATCGAAAACGGTTTTCTTCCCGACATCCGCGATTCCCTGCGCAGCTACCGTGACATCAAAGAGTCCGTTACCGTGCTTGGGGCCGACGTCGGCTTGCCGCTGCTCAAGGGCAAGCCAGTATCACTTTGGGGCTACGCCCAGCTGGCCAAAGTCGTGGACTACGGCTGGGGTTGGTCATTTCCCGGATTACGAACGGTGGCCGGTCCGGTCGAGATCGGTGTCGAATACCGGCGCTATGAGAAGCAGTTTCGCGGACAATTCTTCGATTTTGTATATGAACTCGAGCGCGCTCAGCTCTATCAGGACTCGCTCTTCATCACAAAAGAGAAAACCCTCGAGAATCTTGGCAGCGCCGACGGTTTCTATACCGATCTGCTCCTTTCCGTGGCCGACTATGGGTATCTCTTCTCGTGGTATGAAGACATGCACGGCGCAAACTATCCCAACGGCCGCTCCATCTATGTCGAGGCGGGCGCCCATCCCCCTACGATCAGCCGGTTGCAGCGTGTCGCGGGATATTACATGCAGCCCCGCGTAGATAACGTGTTCGATGGTCTGACCGACGGCACAATCTATGGCGGAAAGATCTATTTGGCTTTGGCGCAGAATGTGAGTCTGGTCTGCGATCAGCGCGTGACCTATTACAATGGCGAAAGCCATCGCTCGATCCGCGTGGAAACGATGGTCACGTTCTGAGTCAGGCATTTGCCGCTCAATGAAAATCCCGGAACCGGATAGTTTCGGGATTCTCATTTTAATGCGATTCCACACTACGGGAAGGGAGAGACCTCCAGCAGGCCTCGGAGCAGCATCTCCGTTTTCACCAGCGCCCGCCCGCGATGGGATATTCGGTTTTTCTCTTCCAGCGAAAGTTCAGCCAGCGTTCTCCCATCAGACAGAACGAAAATCGGATCGTATCCGAAACCGTTTTCGCCGCGTGGATTCCGTCCGATAGTTCCTTGGAGCGTTCCTTCCACGCAGTATTCCCGTTCATCCGTCCTCAGGCAAATCACCGTCCGAAATGCCGCCTGTCGTTCCCCCTCTGGAACATGGTGCATTTCCTCTAACAGCTTCAGACAATTCGACTCGTAGGTCGCCCCTGGCCCCGAATAGCGGGCGGAGAAAACACCGGGCGCACCGCCCAGCGCCACTACTTCAAGACCCGTATCATCCGCCAATGTCCACAACCCCGCCGCACGCCAGACTTCCACTGCCTTCTTTCTGGCGTTGCCCGGTAGGTCTGGCTGGTCCTCAACCACTTTAGGGACAAAAGGAAAATCCGCGAGACTCTGGAGGATTAGCGGGAGGGCACTAAACTTCTCCTGAATCTCGCGGAATTTATCCGGATTGTTCGAGGCGACAATAATTCGCCGCAGCACTATCCGAAAACTTCAGAATTGTTACACTTGCAGACCTTGACGGACTTGGTCGAAACCTTCATCCGGCCGTGCTCGGAGTTGAATGAGCGTACTTTAACTACCTGATAGACTTCGTCACACACAGGACAATGCGATCCGATCCCCGAACGCACTTTCTGCACTTTGTCAGCAAATGTTTGTCTTTTAGCCACTTACGGTTCCTCGGCCAGTCAGTTCGCAGAAAAATTCAGATGAAAAGATAATCAATCTGCGCAGCTTTGTCAATACCGCGGCCGAAATCTCCCCGCCATCCACTGGACTACTCGTTGCCGCCCACCATATGATACAAGTCCTTAGGCAACGGGGTTGGAGATATCACCGCTTGGCTGTCGCGAGAGGCATGACCTGCCACCGGAGTCTCTTCGCTGGCTAATTGCTGGGGAACCGCTTCAGATCCAGCCGGAGGAACCTCTATCGGACTCGAATTCGGTGAACTCATGACGGGGGTTTCCGTCGCCTTCGAGGCATCCCCGGCGATCATTCCCGGAGTGGGCGATGAGCCAATTCCCACGCGGAAAACAAACACCGCAACCGCCAGCGCAGCGGCGAAACCCAATCCCGCGCCCGTCCAACCGAGAACCCAATTTCGCGCCTTCCGATGTGTGCGTCCGCCCCCGGCAATGCCACGCAGACGACGCTGAAACTCATACTCGAAACTTGCCGGACAACACAGTCTGGGCAGTCCCTGCAATAGAGTTCGCACAGTCAGCAATTCCTGCGGAACTCCCTCTTCCCCGGCCGGCACTGGCCCAGAGAAGCTACTCATTCGTCTCGATCCGTTCTCCACCTTTCAACTCCTCGCCAATCAACAACTTTAGCTTTTTCTGCAACCGGCTTCTACCTCGGTTTACCCTGGACTTGACCGTCCCCAACGGCACGTTCAGGATTTGGCTGATCTCTTCATAGGAGAGATCCTGGATATCTCGCAACAGCACCGCCTCGCGAAAATGAAACGGCAGCGCATGAATCTCCTTCAGAATGATCTCCCCCTTCAGAATCCCATCAACATCCCGCTCGATATCAATGGAATTGTCCACCAGATCGTAATCCTTTTCGTCCTCTCCCTTGGAACTGATCGAGAAGAAATTCCGGACTTTCCGCCTCCGCAATTCGGTTTTGGCCAAGTTCGAGGCAATGGTGTAGATCCATGTCGAGAACTTGGCAACCTGATGGTACCGATGTCTATTACGATAGACCCGCAAAAAAGTTTCCTGAACGATGTCTTCGCTGAAAAACGAATCGCCCAGGAGCCTGACGACGAAGTTGAAGAGCGGATCGCGATACCGCCGAACGATCTCCTCAAAAGCGGAAACGTCACCGTTCTGAAACGCCAGAATGAGGTCTTCGTCGGTGGGTCCAGCGGTCTTGCCGTGTTCCATCGGCTATCCTATTAACTCAGGGTAGTGAATCCCGGTTCCGGCAGAACGCCGGGTCCGGGCACAGAAGTTCCAAAGCCACTCGAAGTACCGGCGGGCAGCATCCGATTCCCACGAAGACTTGGCTCGAATCTCGACATCCAGCAGTCCCACCACGGCTTCGCGAACTCGCAGTTCACCGAGGTGGGTTGCCGCATCACGATATGATTTCATCTTGAAAACCTGACGTCCTAACGCCTTCTGAATCTGCTCCTGCGCCTCTTTCCCCTGTGCGCTGGATTGCCAGGCGGCGTTTTTCTGAATAAGCCGCGCAAAAAGCCAAAGCCTCATCAGCGTAACTCGATGGAGGTGCAGCATGCGGAGGAGAGGTTCACCTCCATCCAGCAGGGAATGTGCGATTCGATGAGCTTCGGTCGCTTTACGGGCTAAAACCGCATCCTCTAATTGAAATACGGTGTACTCGGAGGTAACCCCCGCCACCTCCATCAGCAGAGGGACTGTAACCTCTTCCTCTTTACCTAAATAAAGACAGATATGGTCCAATTTCGCGGCAATATCCCCTATTTCAGACGAGGAAATCTCAATCAAATACTGGGCGGCATCTTCTTCGATTCTTTTGCCTTTTTCTTTAAGATAGCCGCTGGCCCAGGCAATCCGCTCATCGGGTTTGAGTTCCCGAAAAACCACCTCCACGGTCTCGCCGCCGATCTTTCCCGTCTGTCCTTCGCGCTTGCGCTCCGTGATCCATGTCATGGCCAACGACGTATTAGGCGATGGCCGGGCCGCATACCTCTCGATGACTCCCGCCACGTCCTCTCCCACAGATCGAGAGATATCGAGCACCACGAGACGCCTGTCGCTGAATAAGGGCATCGTGGTGAGCGCATTCCACAGAGTTCCGGCGTCAATATCAGAAGCCCGATATTCCGAAAAATCCAATCCGGCGGCATCCTCGGGCATCACAGCCGCCACGTATTCCCGAAGCGCCTGACGGAGCAGAAATTCCTCGCTCCCTTTCAGAAGCAAAACATCAAACCGCTTCCCCTTGCGCACGGCGATGTGTAACTCCCGTGGGGTCAGCGAGTGGCTACTCATAGAAATCTCTTTTCAGCGCCGCGGCCCTCACGAAATCATCGAACAGCTTCTGGTGATCGTTTCGTGCCTCCGCCAGCCGCTCGGGATGCCATTGTACTCCGATCAGAAAGGGATGAATTCGATGTTCGAAGGCCTCGACAACGCCCTCCTCCGACCAGCCCGAGAGGCATAGCTCTTCGCCCAGTTTTTCGACGGCTTGGTGATGAGTGCTGTTGACTTCGATCATCTTCGCGCCAAACACGTGAGCAAGTCGGCTGTCATCCCGGAATTCCACGCCGTGGACGGGGCAATCCGCCGGCGAGGTTTGCGCATGGTGACTGATCCCCGCTTGAGCCGGCAGATCCTGAATGAGAGTGCCGCCCAGAAGCACGTTCACGAGTTGAGTTCCGCGGCAGATCGCGAGGATCGGCTTTCTCGTCTCGAAAAACTTTCTGACCAGACGAAACTCGAAATCATCCCGTGATTCGGAAACCACGC
>JAQTRJ010000201.1 GCA_028711875.1 bacterium
GGTGCGCGCATCGGAAAACCTCCTACCTGAGATACACGATCCCGGCCACCGTCAGCGCCCACAGAACCACGTTCACCAGCGTGGCTCGATCGCGAACGAGCAGCCGCGTCGGATCGCCGCCCTCGGACCGGTTGTAGATCAGGTACAGATAGCGAAAGAGTCCGTACACGACGAACGGCAGCGTCCAGAAGAGATCGCGCGTTCCGTAGTGCCGCAGCGTGTCGTCGGAAATCGTGTAGAGACTGTAGGAAACGATCGTCGCCGCCGCCAACGAGGCCAGCATCTGATCAATCATCTTCAGACTGTAGCCGGCGAGACTGGCGCGGTGCGCCGCGGCGGCCTCGCCCAGCGTGGCGATTTCGTGCCGCCGTTTGGCCAACGCCAAAAACAGCGACAGCAGAAACGTGCACAGGATCAGCCAGTAAGACAAATAAAATTCGGCGACGAATTGCGACACGATGGCCACACCACCCAGCGCCCGATAGACGAAGCCGAGCGAGAGCAGCAGCACGTCGAGGATAACGGCTTTCTTCAGCCCCAGCGAATAGACGATGTTCGTCGCCAAATAGGCGGCCGTGATCCAGCCGAAGCCGGCGGACACGACGAACGCCCAGGCGACACCGGTCAGAGTGAAGAGAAGTCCGATGAACCAGGCCAGCGTCGTGGATACGCGGCCGGACGGCAGCGGGCGATTGCGCTTGGTGGGATGATGACGATCAGCGTTCAGATCCGCCAGATCATTCAGCGCATACACGCCGCTCGACACCAGACAGAAGCATACGAATCCCTGAACAATAGCCGCCAGGACTTCCGGATTCTGCATCAGGACGCGGGCCGGCGAGAACAGCACGGCCGCGAACAGAATCAGGTTCTTCACCCAATGGGCCGGCCGAATCAGCTGCAGCAGTCCGGTGATGACTCCGCTCACAGCTTGACCACGTTCGATGGATTGCCGAAAGTCTTCGTCGCGTTGCGCGCGTCGAACACCAGCTTCGCGCAACGGACGATCATGCCGTAGTCCACGGCGGAATGATCCGTGCAGATCACCACGGCGTCCGATCCGGCCACCCGTTCTTCGGTAAGCGGCACCGAGGCGCGGGATTCGTTGCCGATGCGAATGGACGCGATGAACGGATCGTGATAGTCCACGAGCGAACCGTGCCTGCCAAGCTGTTCGATGATGTCCAGCGACGGCGATTCACGGGGATCGTCTATATCCCGCTTATACGACACGCCCAGCACCAGAATCTTCGATCCCTTGAGCGCGCAACGATGCTCATTGAGCGCCATGGCCACTCGATTCACCACATAGTCCGGCATGTGGCCGTTCACTTCATCGGCCAATTCGATAAAGCGCGCGCGATATTTCAGAGTTTTCAGTTTCCACGACAGATAGATCGGATCAATGGGGATGCAGTGCCCGCCCAGACCGGGTCCCGGATAGAACGGCATGAAGCCGAACGGCTTGGTGGCCGCCGCACCGATCACTTCCCACACGTCCACGTTCAAGAGGTGGCACATAATGGCCAGCTCGTTGACCAGCCCGATATTAATGGAACGAAACGTGTTCTCGAGGAGTTTCGCGAGTTCGGCGGCGCGCGTCGAAGAAACGGGAACGGGATTCTCGATGATCTTCCCATAGACCGCCAGCGCCGCTTTCAGGCAGTTCTCGGAGTGGCCGCCGACGACTTTCGGGGTGTTGTGTGTCTGATAAACGGGATTGCCCGGATCCACGCGCTCGGGCGAAAACGCGACGAAGACGTCCTCACCGACCGTGAAGCCTTTTTCCTCCAGCGCGGGCACGATCAGTTCTTCGGTTGTGCCGGGATAGGTCGTGCTTTCCAATATCAGCAATAAACCGGGGTGGGCGTATTTGAGAATCTCGTCGCGGGCTGACAGGATGAACGTGATGTCGGGATCGCCGGTTTTATTCAGCGGCGTGGGAACACAGATCGAAATCGCGTCCAGATCGCGAATCACGGAATAGTCGCTGGTCGCATGGAGGAGACCATTTTTGACATGCCGCTCCAGTTCGGAACTCTCGACATCGAGAACATAGGATGATCCCGCCAGAACGCGCTTGACCTTCTCGGCGTTGGCCTCGATGCCAGTCACTCGGATTCCGTAGCGGGCAAATTCTACTGCCAGCGGCAGTCCCACGTACCCGAGTCCGACGACTCCCACTTGGAGCGTCTTCTTTTCAGTCTTTTCCAGTAAGTTGCGTAGGGACATGGACATGTCTTTCTCCTGTCGGAGATTCCAGTTAATCAATATACGGAGGATGTGAAAAAAAAGCAATCAAAAGGAGGTCACCATGACCCCTTTTGACTGCTTTTTGCAATTGTTATACCGTGACTTACAGGACGGCATCCCCGACCGTCGAAAATGGCGACTTGTGAACTAATTCTCAATACCCAGAACGTACACTCGCCCGGCATTCTCCCCGCCCGTGTCATTCCAGCGAGCGCCGATCAGAAGGTCAGCCGATCCATTGCCATCGAAATCGCCCAGCGCGCCCAGACTGTTTCCGAGGCGGTCACCCACACTCTCGCCCGCGAAGCGATAGAACTCCTTTTCCCAGCCGCCATAGTACAGGCGGATTGCCCCGCGGCCGCCCGTTTCCGCTTCGGCAAAGGCCGCCCAGTCTCCCTTGCCGTCCCGATTGATATCGCCAAGGCTGTAAACGGCCTGTCCGAAACGCGCCGCCTCAAACGATCCCAGAAACGTCATAGCAGCCGGTACGGCGATTTTCTCGCCACCGTGATACAAATAGACTTTGCCGAACTGTTTGCCCTCTGCGGTCACCTGCGGCGCTCCTACGAGCAACTCCGCCGCGCTGTCCCCATTCAGATCGGGAACGATGGCCAGCGCGCGCGCAAATTCATCCTGAAACGCCGTTCCTTCCCCATGAACCGTCTGCGCGGCTTCCGCAAAACGAATCGCCGTGCCGCCGTGAAAAACGAACACCGTCCCCAGCCAATCCCCCCCGACCTTGTCGTGGGGAGCGCCGACAGCGAGATCGGGTTGTCCATCGCCGTTTAAATCGCCCGTCGCCACGGAAGTTCCAAACAGGTCATTCGTGGTTCCGATCTTGATTTCCACGTCAGGGTTCGGGCCGGGCTGGCCGTCCTTCTTTCCGAACCAGACATAGGCTCGTCCAGCCGTAGCCCCGGCCTTCCGTGAACGCGGCGCGCCCACGATCAGGTCGGCCAAGCCGTCGCCATTAATGTCATCCTTCAAACTAATGGCGTCTCCGAATCCGTCTCCCTTTTCGCCCGCGGTCACAACATGGGCTGCGCTCGTTCCGAATTCCGCGCCGCCCAGATAGACATAGACCTTTCCGGCCGGACTTCCCGCTGCCGGATCATTGGGCGCGCCTACGGCCAGATCGGGCTGGCCGTCGCCGTTCCAATCCCCGCCGCCAGATAACGTGGCACCAAACAGCTCGCCCTCAGTCGGGCCGGTGATTGCAAAAACCGGCTGATCGGCCAGCAGATCGTCGTAGAAATACACGTGGCCGGTGCGGATCGGGCCCTGCGCCTCGCCGGTGGCGGACACGGCGAACAGCGTGTCCCCGACGGTGAAAGTATAGGGGCCGTCCAGGGCGCTGCCGAAATAGCCGCGCACGTCTTCGCCCGTAATCACCCGGAGCAAATACTTGGAGCTGCGGGTTTCCAGCTGAGCCAACGCCAGCGCGTACACGACCAACAATCCAACCAATGAAAGAAGAATGATGCCAACGCGTTTCATGGGCACATACTCCATACGATTTGGCATAGCGTTCAAAGGGAAGGGAGCAACACGAGGAGTACGGCCGGCGGAGCCGCACTCCTCGTGCAGAACGTCAGAGAATGATCAGCGAGCAGTTATCGGATGCGCACGATGTCAATGCGGCGATTCTGATAGCGTCCCTGTTCGGTGCCGTTCGAAGCTACCGGCTTCTTGGAGCCGAAGCCCTTGGCCACCAGGCGGGACGGATCCACGCCACGCGACACCAGATAATTGCGCACTGCATCGGCACGGGCCTGCGACAGCGGGTCGTTGATGGCGTCGGTGCCGGTGTTGTCGGTGTGTCCCTGAATCTCCAAGAGCTGGATTTCAGGATGCTCGTTAATCAACTGGGATGCGCCGTCAAGCACGCGCGCAAATTCATCGGTAATCTCAGCCGAACCGGTGGCGAAGTTCACACCCGGGAAACTGACCACGCCGCCCGCTTCCGACCAGATTTGCTTGATGGAGTCGCGCTGCTCGGGACGAAGCAGTTCGAGGCTCAGCTTGAGGGACGGATTACCCTCGAAGATGTAGCGGTGCACGAACTCCTTCGGGCCGGCGTCTTTCATGCAGCACGGTTCCGCTTCCCGCGGCTTGCGCTTCAGCGATCCCATCAGGCTCTTCAGCGGATTCTTGTCTTTAAAGAAGAAGTTCGCCGAAATCCGGTGGTTCTCGCCGAGGAATGACGACGGTTCGGTAACGTAGGCATACTGAATCTCGAAATTCTGGAAGCCCACTCCGAAACCGGCCGAGAAGCCGCCCGTCTCACCGCGGTTTTCCATCAGATCGTTAAATCCGGCCGCAATGTAGAAGGTGGTCTTGTCGGACACGTCCACATGATAGGCCGTACCGATCGCCATGGTCGCGTCGCGATCCTTCTCGGCGATCAGGTCGGTGGACAGCCACAAATGCTTCCACGGCATGACTCCAAGACCGATGCGGCTTTCCCACGGCACCACGTCCTTGCCCCGCTTGGCGGAGAGATCCTTGGCCATCACGCCAATTTGGATCTCGTCGTAGGGTCGGAACAGCAGTCCGGCGTCCACGCCATACCCGGTGTTGTCAGCAAGGTCTTCCTGCAGATACTTGCCACTGAGACCGAGCGCGAAACCGCTCGCCAGTTCACGGCCGTAACTGAGTTGGAAGGCGTTGTTGGCTACGTCAAACGAGCCGGTCTTGGTGCCGACGTTGTCATACTGTCCAATCCCGGTGAT
>JAQTRJ010000202.1 GCA_028711875.1 bacterium
GGCCACGCGTAGCGTTCAAAACACTCCATCGCTTCGGCACTCACGTGCGCCGGAGTCGCGCGCCGATGGCGCTGATGGAATTCCATCAGGAAGTGCGCCGTCAGTGCGGGAATATCGGACCGGCGCTCGCGCAGCGGCGGCACGTGCAGCGGAACAAGCGCGATGCGATAGTAAAGGTCCTTGCGGAAGCGGCCGGACTCGACGAGTCTTTCCAGATCACAATTCGTGCTGCAAATCAGCCGCACAGTGACGCGGCACGACTGCGCGCGTCCGACCTTTTGCACTTCTCCGGAATCGAGAAAGCGAAGGAGCGCCGCCTGCCCCGTCGCCGAAAGATCGCCGATCTCGTCGAGCAGCAGCGTCCCGCCGTCGGCGGCTTCGATCTTGCCGATCCGTCCACGCGGCGCGGCACCGGTGAACGAGCCGGGTTCGTAGCCGAACAATTCTGCCATGAGCAGAGTGTCGGGCATGGCCGCGCAGTTCACCGTGACGAATGGCTCGCGCGCGACCGCGGATGCCTGATGCACAAGACGAGCGAACAGCTCCTTGCCCACGCCGGTTTCGCCGCTCACCAGAATCGGAACCGAGGTGGGAGCCAAGCGCAGCGCGGTCTCGACGGTCTGACGAATCGCCAGAGACGATCCGATCACGAGCCGCGCGGCCAACGCCAGATGATCGGGCGGCAGATCGCCCTCGCGCAGCTCCCGGTATAAATCGAGACCGGGCGGTCCGACCGGAAACAGCGCCGTAACCAGTTTCGATTTCGGCGTCTGGTCGGAGACAATCCAAGTCCGTTCCGCACCGTTCTGCGCCCGAAACAGGGACTCCAGAGCCTGACGCAAACCATCCGGCCCGACCTGCGGCAGCACCGCGCCGGTCTGCTTGCCGAGATGCGTCCACAAGCGCAGCAAGTTGCGGCGAAGCTGCTCTTTCAGTTCGTCGGCGTTCACGATGCAGCTAAATCCTTCAGGCGGAACTGATCCACATCCACCAGCCCGCGGTCGGTGAGCTTCAGGTGAGGAATAACCGGCAGGGCGAGAAAAGATAACGCCATAAACGGCGCGGACAGACGGCAGCCGATCGCCTGCGCGGCCTCGTGCAGGTTCGCCAGCGCGTTCACCACCGTGGACGCGGGCTGATCGGACATGAGGCCGGCGATCGGCAGCGGAAGATGCGCCAGCGTGCGGCCGTCCGCCACCACGACGAGTCCGCCGCCGCCGTCGGCGAGCACGCGAATCGCCCGCAGCATGTCGGAGTCCGACAAGCCCGCGCAAATCAGATTGTGCGAATCGTGAGCCACGGTCGAAGCCAGCGCTCCACGCGCAAGACCGAAGCCGCGCACGAAGCCTCGGCCGATGCTGCCGCTCCGTCCGTGCCGTTCGATCACGACGAGCTTGGCGATATCCTGACCCGCATCGGCCTGCCAGTGCCCGTTTCGCACAGGAAGCTCGGCCGTGGATTTCCCGGTGACGATCTGATCGGGGATCACGTCAATCACATGCACGCTCTTCGACGTTGACGGAATCCACAAATCGTTCTCGGTGAGCGCGGGAATCCGCACCGATCCGCGCACGGACTCGGAAGCGATTGCGGCGACGTCCACCGTCAGTTCGCCGCGCTCCGCCACGAGCACACCGTCACGCCAAACCCGGAGCGGCTGAAACGACGCGAGGTCTTTGAAGGCGACGACATTCGCGCGGCGGCCGGGAACGATCGCGCCGAGATCGCGGCGGCGGAAGATTTCGGCGGTGTGACTCGACGCCATCGCAAGCGCGAGAATCGGATCGAGACCCTGGGCCACGGCTTTCGTCAGCGTCGCGTTGAGATGACCCTCGCGGATGAGATCGTCGGCGTGGCGGTCGTCGGAAACGAAGGCGAACCGATGGGCGCGGGCGGGCGTCACCAGCGGCAGCAGCGCAGCGAGATTGCGGGCGGTGGATCCTTCGCGGATCAGCACGTACATGCCGCGGCGCAGCTTCTCCTCGGCTTCCGCGAGCGTGGAACTCTCATGATCGGTGTCGATTCCAGCGGCACTGTAGGCATTCAGCCAGCGGCCGCCCACACCGGGCGCATGCCCGTCCACCGGACGATCCTCGGCCATCGCCACTTTTTCCAAGACGGACGCGTCGCCGAAGACGACGCCGGGGAAATTCATCACCTCGGCCAAACCCAGCACGCGCGGACGGGGAAGAAACGGACGCAGACGATCCGCAGGAAGTTCAGCCCCGGCGGTTTCCATATGCGTGGCGGGAACGCACGACGGGAGCATCACGAACACGTCGAGCGGCACGCGCTCCGTGGCGGCGAGCATGTATCCGATTCCGGCTTCGCCGCAGACGTTGGCAATTTCGTGCGGATCGCAGACCACCGCACCGGTTCCCCACGGCACGACTGCACGCGCGAACTGCGCCGGCGCGAGCAAACTCGACTCGATGTGAATATGCCCGTCAATCAGCGACGGCGATAAAAATGCGCCGTCAAGATCCACGATTTCGCGCGCCTCGTAGTCGCCCAGTCCGGCAATCCGCCCGTCGGCTACGGCCACGGAGACCGCTTCGATCTCATAGGACAACGTATTGACGACGCGGCCGCCGCGCAAAAGCACGTCGGCCGGCTCGTCGCCACGGGCTACGGCGAGTAATCGCTGCCGTCGTTCGATGGTCATCAAAAGAGAACGATGCGGTTGCGCAGGCCTTTGAGGCGGATGTCCCGGATCAGGGAATCGGCTTCGGCCAGCGTTTTATTCATGCGCCGATACAATTCATCGTCGGAAAGCAATTTGCCGGCGGTGGTGGACGGATCCTTGGCACGCTCGATCAGTTCGCGCACCGATGCGCTGAGTTCCGCGAGGCGCACGGCGGCGGAATCCGCCGACGACAACGTGGACGTTAATCGCGCATTCTGCGACTCGACGGTGCTCTGCAGCCCGTGGACGGTCGCTTCGATTTCGGTCAGGATGGCGGTAAGTCGCTCGCGATTCTCCGCCAGCCATTCGTTGGTCGTCTGCGCCGCCTGACGGGAATCGGCGAGCAGGTCGTGGATGTTCTGCTGGTTCGCCGTATCGCCCGCCACCTCATTCAAATTGACCAGCAACGCGTTCAGATTGTGCAGGGCGGTGCGCAAATCGGCGGACATCTCCTCGAACATGATCACGGCGTCGCCGACGCCCAGCGGCGTCTGTCCCTGTAATACCTGCGTGACGTCCATCTGCGGTTCCCTCCCGCCGGGATACAGAGCGAGCGCCTTGCCGGCCATGACCGTCGGGGATTCGATGGTAATGCGGTAATCGGAATACAACACCACGCTCTTGTCCACCGCCGCGTGCACCAGCACTTTGCCCTCATTCAGCTCGATTCCGGTCACGCGGCCCTGCACTACGCCGTTCGCCAACACGTTGCTGCCCGGTTCAAGTCCGCCGACGTTATCGAACCGCACGACGATCGCGTAGCGAGTCGTGCGCAGACTGCAGCCCTTGCCCCAGATGATGCCGCCGATCACGATGACCAGTGAGATGAGCACGGCCAGACCGACTTTAATTTCGTTTCTCCGTGAGTCCAACGCTCACTCCTCATAGAGTAACGGTTTGGAAACCGGCAAATCCTGACAGACGATGCGGATTCCGAGTTTCCGGAGTTCGGAGAGCGTCTTGCTCTCCCATTCCGAAAGGAAAATATACGGCAGGAATTCCTCGCGGCCTTCGCGGAAATGCAGACCGCCCAGCGTGAGCGCCCGCACCGGCGCTCCGTGATTAACCAGTTTCAGCGCGTCCACCGGCGACTCGACCACCAGCATGGCGCGCGCATTCTTGTAGTCGCCCCGCTTCCAGCGCTCGGCCACGTCGGCCAGCGCCAGCACCTCGGCGCGCAGCTCGTCGGGAACCAGTTCGCGATAGGTGCGGCATAGCGCGGGATCTTTACTGACGCGATCGGAAGCGAGCACGATCGGAGATAATCCCAGTGTCTGTCCCCAGCCCACGATCACCTGACCGTGGAGCAGCCGGTCGTCCACGCGAACGATGGGAAAAATCAGTTTATTTTTTTTCGAGATCAGCGGAAGGTTCATGGGTTGAAAGACGAATGCCGCGATGCGCGTCGGCTTCCACCACCTCGACGAGTTCGGCGAAGGGGAGTCGGTCGCGCTTGGTGAAGAAGGACAGCAACATCGGGAGGTTCACGCCGGACAGGATCACATAGTCAGGGGCGGTCTGCTGCAGCGTCCGGCAGGCAATGTACGGAGATCCGCCGCAAAAGTCAACGAACACGGCGGCCGGTCCGCCCGTCGCGATTTCCCCCACGCGGGCGATGATCTGCTCAAGCGACGCGCCTTCCGCGGATACGACAAAGACATCGGATTGCGCGCCGAGAGTGGCTTCCACACAGTCCATGAGAATGCGTCCGAGCCGTCCGTGAGTCACCAGAATCGCCGCCGGCATAGTGATCTCGCGTTTATTCGTAGTCTTTTTCGAGATACGTTTCGAGCTGGGCGCGCATCTTCATCGCGTGGTTCAAATCGGAACTGAACTGCTTGGCCGGGTGAAAGCCGTACAATTTCAGATGCAGGTTCAGCGCGATGGTTTCAGCGAGCACGGTAATGTTCTTGCCGGGGAACACCGGCAACCGCACGTGGGGAATTTTCGTGCCAAGATATTCCTTGAACGCATCCTCGAGTCCGGTGCGTTCGTAGTCCTGTTCGGAACTCCAATCCACGAGCTCGACTTCGGTTTCGACGCGCTTCTGCAGGCGAATGGCGCGAATTCCGAACATGCGGCCGACGTCAATGATGCCGATGCCGCGGATTTCCATGTAGTGCTTGAGCAGCTCGGAACCGTGTCCCATGATGACGTTGTCGGCGCTGCGGGTCAGCGTCACCACGTCGTCGGACACCAAACGGTGGCCGCGTTCCACCAGATCGAGTGCGACTTCCGACTTGCCGATTCCGCTGCGTCCGGTGAAGAGCAATCCCGTTCCATAAACGTCC
>JAQTRJ010000203.1 GCA_028711875.1 bacterium
CGCCAGCTCGCTCGTCGTCGGCAGATTGTTCAGTCCCGCCGCCACCGCCGTGTCGCTGACCAGCAGTTCGTCCAGCGTAAAAAATCCCTTCGGCCACTGCCTCGCCGTCCGCAAATACGTTTGAAAACTGATCGGCGTTCTCTTCATTTGTTCCTCGCGATTCATCATGTCCTGTAGATGCAAACGGCAGTTTGCCGTATCCGCCGAGTGCATCGCCGCGTGTAGCGACACAGCTTGCTGTGCCCCTTTCGTAGGGGCGGGTTAAGCCTGCGCAACCCGCCCGTCTTCCGCTTTCAGCGTTTCAGCTTTTCAGTCTTTCAGCCTTTTCTCTGCGCGTGCGTCCAGAATCTCATTTCTAATTTCTGATTTCTGCTTTGACCGTCACCATCACCACTCCCATCGCCGGACAAGCCTCGGAAAACGACCGCGTGTCCGTGATCGCCTCCACCAGCGCTTGGCATTTCCGCTCGCTGCGGGCAAACGTCCGCAGGTCCAGCCAGTCCCGCATCGGCCCTTTCCGCAGCAAACAGAAGCCGGTCGCCTGCGGCACATCGTGCTCATCGCGCGGCCCGTCGTCCTCCCGCATATCGAATTCCTCCCGCCGTCTGGCCGTCTTCATCGTTCATCGCTCATCGTTCATCGCTTCTCGCCGTGCCCGTGATGAATCAGCGCCGCTTCGATCTCGGCCGCCCGCTCGCTGCATTCCCGCCGCCGCTCTGAGCCGTGGCCGTCAAATCTTCAATCACCCTCCCGAGCGGCAGCTCCGCGAGCAGTCCGCCCAGCGTTCCCCGCCAGTGGATCAGATCCGATGGACTCAGATCGGCGGGCCAGGCTGGCCGTCCCGCCTCTACTCGGAACACCGCCTCGACCCGCGCGATCTGATTTCTCCGGGCGTGGCTCAGCCGGAACTCCTCTTCGGCCGCGATCTCCTTCAGCCGCGCCAGCGCCGTCCGCGTCTGCCCCAGCATCAGTTCCCGAATCACCGCCCATACCGCATCCGGGATTCGCCGTTGAAATTTGACGTTTGAAGGATGAAGTTTTTCATCCTTCATCCTTCCGCCTTCATCCTTCATCTTTCGGCATTCGGCTTCCACGTGAACCGCTCTTCCTGGTGGATTCGGATTCCCAGCCGGCTGAGCGTGGGCACCGCGAGCTTCTTGAGCGCGGCCTGATCCAGACTGGTCGTGACCTTCAGGCATCCCAACAATTCCCGTTTGTCGTTCTTGTCCAGCTTCTCGGCCAGCGTCTCGATCTTCGCGATCACCTTCTCCGCGTCCAGCTTTTCGCCGCTCTTCGTCAGCAGTCCCGGCGGGTTCATCCGGAATTCGATCGTCACCGGCCCCACGATCGCGCTCTTCTTGTCCGGTCCGCACAGTTCAGCCCGGTGATCGCGGCAAAACTGCTCGCAGGGCGGTTCCAGTTCCTGGAGAACTTGTTTCGGCCCGGCCGCCTTCTCGTCAAACTGCTGATCCGCTTTCGCCTTGAGCTGATCGCGGAACACCTCGGCCTCGTTCACCGCGTGCTTGGCTTCCACCAGCTTTCCGAATCCCTGCTCCAGTTCCCCCCGGCTTGCGATTTTCTTTCCCCCGTCCACTTCGTGAGGGGGGAGGGGGGGGTGAACTTTGCTTTTCGCCTTTTCGCTTGTTCGCTTTTTCGCCGTCGCCATCTCCTGTCCGTTTCTCCCATTCTCCAGTCTGCCCCTGCCCCGTTCCAATCTGTCATCCTTGAACGAAGTGAAGGATCACTCTTCTGGCTCGCCTTTGGTAGCGACACAGCTTGCTGTGCCTTCTTCGTAGGGGGCGGGTTAAGGTACTCCGCAACCCGCCCGCTTCCGATTAATCGTATCTTTTCCTCGCAGATATTTTCTATTTAGACAAGAAAAAAGCTGCGACGGCAAAGACCAGCCCGATCAATACGCCCTTCCCGATCCAGAGCATGGATTCCTGAAATGCGCTCCTTTTCCCAAAGGTCATCCGGTTTCGAATGTCCCACTCCTGCTCGCGAATATCAATTTCACGACGCCAGCGACGTTCACTATCAGAAATCGGCCTCTCAACAGGCAGTAACGCCGGTTCCATTTTACAGTTCGCCGACATGCTTTCCTATGCCTCATTCAACCTTTCGGCACTGTCATTAACCCGATGATCTTCCAGACAGGCGGAGCAGAGCGTATGGTCAACATTCACCCATTCGCAGCGGTTTTTCGCCCGACCGAGAATCCGCTCCCGGATCACCTTCCAATCCTTCGGATACCGCTTCCTATTCTCGGCTCGAATCGGCATTTCAGCTTTCAGTTTTCAGCTTTCAGCTTTTTTTCTATGCCGCCTTCTTCAGCACCGCCCGTTCCACCGCCACCAGTTCGCTCTCGATCAGATCAATCCCCATCAGGATATCCATGACTCGCCGTTGCGATAAATGGCTGCGGCGGGCGATCTCCTGGAAATCAAAGTCGTCTCCCTTGGTCATCATCACTTCGTGCAGCTTCTCCAGCCGTTCCCGCTGCTCGGCCGTGATCCCCGGAGCCACCGGATCGTAGAGTGTGGCCATGCTCCCCGCCCGCGGCGTCAGAATCTGCCGCAGCCCCTCCGCCACATCGGTTCGCTTGCTGTCCCGGCCATAGATCACCCGCCGCACCAGTTCCCGGTCGGCCGCGATCTTCTTCCGGCCCAACTTGTGCACCAGATCGGTGTAGCTGTAGCCGCTGAGCAAAAATAAACTGTGGAGATTGCTCTGCGTCAGACAGAATCGCTTGGCCAGTTCCTCGCTGATCGGCACGTCTCCCACTTCCGCCGCTTCCTTGAGCATCCGGCTGAGATTATAGTTGATCTCCAGCGGCCAGTGGAAGCTCCGCGAAATCGCCGTCAGCGCCGCGTCCGTGAATAAATGGCTGGGCTTGACACCCGTTTTTTTCAGTCGGAACTCGATGTAGTTCCGCACCTCTTCGCTCTCCAGACCTTGCATCTCGTGGATCGTCGAGCGCAGCAGCACCTCCTCGTAGTCCTGCAGGATTCCTCGCATCTGCGGCTGAGCCAGAATCACCACCGACAGCAGCCGCTCCTGCAGTCCGAACCGCAGCTCCCGCAGCCGCTTGAGATTGATCAGCGTGGACGGCCGGAACTTGTGTCCGTCTTCGAGCACCAGCACCACCTCGTGCGTCGCGCTATACTCGCCCAGCACTCTGCGCAGCTGGTGCAGGCGCGCGTTGCGGCTGTTCCGCAGCGATTCCCCCGCGTATTTCGTCTTCGGAATGATCTCCCGCAGCAGCGCCTCGATGATGTTCTCGATGTCCAGCTTTTCGACCGCGATCCCGATGTCCCGCACGATGTGCAGATTCCCTTTCGGACTCTGTTCCATCGTGTGATAGATCGTGGTCGTCTTGCCTCCGCCCCGCGGCCCGAGCACGATCAGCATCTCCCGCTGCTGTACGCACTCCACCACCGCGTCCTCCAGCCGGCACATGTCCTTCGATGGGAAAATATCCGCCATCGAATTGAGCGGCAGATTGAACGGATCGAACGGTAGTCCTAAGTCTCCGAGCCAACTCACTGGCCACCTCCAACTGCTTGTTGTTCCCAGCCCCGCCGCACGCTTTCGGCCCACGCGGCTACCTCCCGCTTATCCAAGGTTCGATTGAGTAATTCCTGCAGTTCATCGGAAAGCGACGGAAACTCGCGCACCAGTTGCAGCAGTCCCATCCCCAGTTCCCGCGCCACAAACGTTTTGGCCGCGATCGCGTCGGCAAATCGCGCCGCTTCGCTGAACGGCGTATCCTTCGCTTCACCCCTCACCGCCGGAATCAGTGTCAGATGCTCGGCAATCCCCGCCGAGGGAGGCGTCCTCGCCTGCCCGGAATCTAAAGAATACGGATGTTCGGCCTCGCCCCACTCCCCGATCTCCCGCCGTTTGGCCGTCCGCTCCATCTCGGTCTCGGCAAAACTCTCATAGTCTCCGAACGCGCGCGGTCCGTCGTAGAGTTCCGCGATCGCCCGCTGCCCGGTCGCCGCGATCTCGCATACCACCTCGTTCAGCCCGTTACGGAATACCAGCACCCGGCTCGACCGGAATTCCTCGCCCACCCGGTAGGCCGTTCCGCCGAGCGTGAACACTCCGCTCCCGTCCACCGTCCGCACGTCAGTGCGGAACGCGTTCCTGAGCGCGTCGTCCGCCGGGATTCGCACCTCGCTCGTCAGTCCCCGCGACCATGCTTCCCCTCGCGCACAGTCCAGCAGCCTGTGTTTTTTGGCCTGCTGCTGCACTGACCACTCGATCACCATCCGGTTGAGTTCCGACAGCAGCAGCGCGTCCCGGCCCGCCAAGAATGCGACTTCGAATCCGCTCTTGATCGTCCGCCACTGCCGCTCCATCTTGCCCGTACTGCGGCTGCGGTACGGCTCGTGCGTCTGCAGTTCCACTCCCACTCCCATGTCTTGTGAGAGATAGGGCAGCGTCTCCGCCGTCCGCGCGAACGGCCCGTTGTCGCAGTACAGAACCTCCGGGAGTCCCCGCAGCATCAGTCGCGGATCGAGCCCCCGCCAGATCTTGTCTAAGTGATAGCGTACCCAGGTCGCTCCTTCGCCCGCCGCCACCTCGTATTGCACCGCCGCCATCCCGCTGTAGTCGTCCACCACTCCGATCATCCACAGCCGCCAACGATTTTCTTTCTGTTTCTTCGATAATCTCGACCGCGGCGATCTCCGTCTCAGCAGAAATTCTCCGCCGCCGAGGTCGTCCACCACTTCCAGATAGGCGCTGCCCGACACGTCGAACTGATGGACCTGATTGCTGTATTCCGCCTGAAACCGTGTATATCCCCGTGGCTTCGAGAGTCCCAGCTTCCGCACCCACAGCTTGTAATTCGCCGTCGTCAGCCGTTCGATTTTCTCGTTTCTAATTTCTGCTTTCTGATTTCTGCTTTTGGCCTCCCTGACCGCGTGCTCGGCCGCGATCCACCGCCCGCCCTCGAAATCCGACATCT
>JAQTRJ010000204.1 GCA_028711875.1 bacterium
GCCAAAACGATTTTGAAAAGCTCGCACTCCACCAAAATCAACGAGATTTCGGTTGAATGTTGTTGTCTGCCAAAGTTCGTTCCCAAGAGAATCCAAACGCCACAGAGTCGCTCGAGTCGGAAAATCGTGGCGAGTCCCACAGCACACGAGTCCACCGTCATAAGCCTGAGTAACACTCACATGATCCGCCGAGCCGTTTTCATCCCTATATTGTCGCGTTCTTAAAATATCGCCTTCTACGTTCATCCAAAAAAGGAGTACTTGGAAGACGTCTCCATCTGAATCACAACTGATAACGATCTGATCGTCGTTGGTCGCGCAGGCATTGGTTGCTGTTAGGCTGGCATTTTCCTCGACGACTTCATGCGTCCATAAGGTATCGCCTGTTTCCGAAGCACATATCACGTAGAGAGTCATTGGATCAGTAGTAAACAGCCGCTTCGAGTAGGTTACAAGAACAAATCGGTTGTCCTTCAGAACAACCACATCGGCTACATACAGTCTATAGTGTGGTCCGCGGCTATAGCGCCGAAACCAAACAGGTATGCCTTCCCGTGCAAGCTTGTTCACCTGCGCGTCTATTCCACCAATAACCCCTCTCTGTTCACCGGCAACCAGATATCCGCCATCTGCTGTTTCCTCCACGCACATGGCAGCTCCACCAAGAATCCTACTCATCAATGAATCGCCATTCAGATTCTGCCTAAAGAAGAAAGAAGTGTAGATTTCCGCTGACGGATTTGCACCTACAGTGATTATACTCTGATCTGAAGCCTGTAGTACATCCGAAGCTATCGCCACACTTGTGTTCGATCCCAACTGTTGGATCCATTGCTCATTGCCAATACCATCTACCTTTCTAACAAACGCCCTAGTGTATTCCTCCGGTTGATCGCTAATTGCCCCACACATGACGTAGCCACCATCGGCTGTCATGGCAAAACCTGTGGCCCGCTCATATTGATTTTCCAAATAGGTGCGCGTCCACAGCGTATCCGGAGGCTGCGCCACAACCATCCTAACAAAGACAACCGCGACTCCTATAGTCACTATTATTCTAGAATGCAAGGAGGTCACCTATTTAGTCAAAACAAAAACGCCTCGCCGCAACCCGTGCAACAAGGCTCTTGAACGATGACTTGATGTACCGCTCCGCTCTTCTCGCCCTCGCCCGCTTGACCTTCCCGGTCATGATGCCGTCCCTCGTGAGAAGATTTCAAACAGCTACAGAATAATATAGCCTACCCGTCGTTGCTTTGTCAAGCGATATTTTCAGATGCCTTCTTTGTCCGGATTGTCGCCTCGCCTTTCTTTCAAAATAAAAACAATCAGTTGAAATATGACACATATACGGTCTTGACAAAAGCCGAAAAGCGGCGTATATTTGACATGAACAACCGTTCATTAGTGGTGAATTCCTGACTCTTGATTCGAGAACCCATGCGCGTGGAAACCATCCAAGAGCCGGTAGAAGTGATTGCCCTGTTCCGCGAAGGAAAGCTTTCGCCGTTGCGTTTTCGCTGGCGGCAGCGGGTGTACCGTGTGACCCGCATCAATGGCGGCTGGGATACGGAAGAAGGCGCGACGCGATACCATCACTTCGCGGTGATGTCCGAGAGCGGCGGCGACGACGTGTTCGAGCTGTCGTACAACGCGCGTGCGCATCACTGGCGGATCGAAAAGGTCTCGCTGGCTGGTTGAGACGAACATGAAGGCGAAAACGATTTTCCACCTCGATATGGATCAGTTCTTCGTGGCCGTGGAACTGAAATGCCTGCCGCATCTGCGGGGCCAGCCGGTGATCGTGGGCGGCGATCCGCACGGTCGCGGCATCGTCACCACGTCGTCCTACGAAGCGCGGCGATTCGGCGTCAAGTCGGGCATGCCCGCGGGCGAAGCGTTCCGGCTCTGTCCGCAGGCGGTGTTCCTGAAGCCGGACGGAGCCAAATACGTGCACGCCTCGGAACAGGTATTCAACGTGCTCCGCGAATACACGGATCGCGTGGAGCCGGTTTCGATTGACGAAGCCTATCTCGACGTGACCGACGCGCTGCAGGCGGCGGGCGGTGTGGAGCGGCTCGCGTATACGATCAAGAACCGGATCAAGAACGAACTCGGTCTCTCGGCGACGATTGGCGCGGGGCCGAACCGGCTGGTCGCGAAAATGGCCTCGGGGATGAACAAGCCGGATGGATTCACCTATCTTCCATCTCACAAAATTGCCGGAGTGTTTCGGGATTTGCCGGTCGGGGATTTATACGGGGTGGGACGGGCGACGGAGCGGGTGCTGGAGAGCTTCGGGATTCGCACGATCGGCCGGCTGGCGGATTTTCCGGCGGAGATTCTGCGGCGGCGGTTCGGCAAGTGGGGCGAGGAACTCGTGCACGTGGCGCGCGGCGAGGGCAGCGACGTGGTGCAGAAGACCGAAGAGCGTCCCGACGAAAAATCCATGGGGCACGAGCACACGTTCGGCGCGGACGTCACGGACGTGGAAACGATTCTCGGACGGCTGCATTTGCTCAGCGAGCGGGTGGCGCGGCGGCTGCGGGCGGCGCACATGGCCGGGCGCTGCGTGTCGGTGAAAATCCGCTATCACGGTTTCGAGACCAACACCCACGAGCACAAACTGAAGCGCTACATTCAGCACGAGACCGACATCTATCCGGTGGCCGAGATGCTGTTCCGCGAGAGCTACGAAGCGGGGCGGCCGGTGCGCTTGGTGGGAGTGCAGGTCTGCGCGCTCTGGCCGACCGCGCGGATTCTCCAGCTCGAACTGTTCATGGCTCCCGAGAATCCCGACTGGCTCGCGCACGCCTGCGATGAGATCAAGGATCGCTTCGGCGAGTCTTCCATCGGCTTTGCCAGCGGCATTTTCCACGCCGGAGCGAAACGGAAATCCGCTTATCAGCGCATGAATCGCCCGAATATGTCCTATCGCCATCCGCTGCGATGAGTTGAAGGGTCGGTTGCAAACAACCGACACCGCAAGTAAAAAATGCCCGACAGATAATCTCTGTCGGGCGCGGTGTGTTGATAGGGACTCGAAGCGCGGCTACGCCTTGTGCTTCTCCATGATCGCCTTCCATTCCGCTTCGCTGAGCTCTTCCGAGTCGTCAATCAGCATGTTCGGAATGTCGTCTTCGATGCGATAGCGGCGGCGCGTTTTCGGGTCGGTGGACACGAGTGTGTCGCCGTCCTGCACAAGCTTCGCGTGCGAGAGCGGACAGACGAGAATCTTCATCAGTTCGGGATCGAGGACGTGGCTCATGATGTCGCTCACGCTATGGTAATGCTTTTGTCCATGTACACGTCCTGAATCGCGTTCAGGAGCGCAACGCCGTCTTTGATGGGCTTTTGGAATGCCTTGCGGCCGCTGATCATGCCCATGCCGCCCGCGCGCTTGTTGACGACGGCCGTGCGCACGGCATCCGCCATATCGTTCTTGCCCGATGCGCCGCCGGAATTGATGAGACCCGCGCGACCCATGTAGCAATTCACCACCTGCCAACGCGTCCAGTCAATCGGATGATCGGCCACGAGTTCGCCGTAGACCTTCTTGTTCGTCTTGCCGAAATTGATCGCGTTGAAGCCGCCGTTGTTCTCGGGCGCTTTCTGCTTCACGATGTCGGCCTCGATGGTCACGCCGAGATGATTCGCCTGCCCCGTCAAATCTGCGGAGCTGTGATAATCCACACCGTCCTTCTTGAAAGCGTTGTTGCGAAGATAGCACCACAGCACCGTGAACATGCCGAGGTTATGTGCTTCTTCGAACATCACGCGCACTTCCTGAATTTGCCGCGAGCTTTCTTCCGCTCCGAAATAGATCGTCGCTCCCACCGCTGCCGCGCCGAGATTGAAGGCCTGCTCCACCGATCCGAATTCAATTTGATCGTACTTGTTGGGATAGGTGAGCAGTTCGTTGTGGTTCAGCTTGACGATGAAGGGAATCTTGTGAGCGTATTTCCTGCTCACTGCGCCCAGCACGCCCAGTGTGGATGCCACGCCGTTGCAGCCGCCTTCAATCGCGAGTTCGCAGATGTTGGCCGGATCGAAGAAGATCGGGTTCGGTGCGAAGGACGCCGCGCCGGTGTGTTCGATTCCCTGATCAATCGGCAGAATGGACAAATAGCCCGTGCCCTTGGCTCGACCCTGATTGAACATCCGTTGCAGGTTTACCAGCACTCCCGATGGCCGATCGGTGGTCGCGACAACCCGGTCAACAAAGTCTGGTCCGGGCAGATGAAGCAGGCTCTTGGGGATGCCCTTGCATTCGTATTTCAGCAACGCATCGGCCTCAGACCCCAGTAGTTCGTGTGCCTTGCACGACATGATTGCCCTCTCGTAGGTTTGTTTATCAGGAACTTATAACGTACAGGCAATATAGCATTTCCGCTCACTCAAATCAAGTCCTTTACGATTGATGGGCGAAAAGCAAGGGGACCGGGCCTTAGCCCAGTCCCCGCGAAGCATCCGTTGACTGACGTTTCAGTTGCAGGAACTGACCACCACGTAGTTGCGATAGGCGTCCGCGATGTCGGGAGCCGTCCAGGTGGCCTGTCCGGCCGTGCGGGCAACGGTGTCTACGAGAGTGAACATCGGATCGGTTCCGTCGTCGGGATTGCCGTCGTTGTTCGGATTTGTGCTCAGGTAAACCTTGTAGTCGCCGGTTTGCGGAGCCGTCCAGTGCAGAGTCACCGCGCCGCCGCTGAAATTAATGCTCAAATCGGTAACCGGATCGCACAACAAGAGCGGGCAGGGCGACTCATACGAGAACACGCGATGGGGCTGAACAACATCGGTGAAGTTGCACATGTGAATTGCACCCAAGCCGCCATAACCGTTGTCCACCGCCGCCAGACCGAATCCCTGTAGGGAATTACTGTCAGGCGGGCACCAGGCTACAGAGGCAATACCAGGTCCGGGCGGCGGACCGCTGTAATCCGGCTGCAAATCCGCGAAGCACTCGATAA
>JAQTRJ010000205.1 GCA_028711875.1 bacterium
TGGCTTGGGCTATCTGGCCGAGGCGCTTCTGGAACGGTGCGGCGATGACCATGGCGTCTGGGTCATTGAGCCGGACGCGACTCTTCATCGGTTGGGACGATATTATCGAGCGCAGTCAGAATACTATCGCTCGCCGAGAATCCATACCTGCTTTGTCTCCGCCCTCGCGCAGGTGTCTCGTTGCGCCAGTAGGATTCCATCAGATGCGCAGTGGGTGATCTCGCCCTATGTTCTGCGGCTGAAGCGAACGGAGTGGACGCCGCTTAACAAGATAATTTCCATTCTTCGAGCCGAACTTGCGTCGAGTGACTTCTATCGCCCGCTGCTTACCGAGAGTTTTCGACGAAATGAGTGGCGTGTGGCGTTGATGCCCGCGGCGACTTCAGCACTTTTAGACGGGAGCAAAATTATTTGTGTCTGCGGCGCCGGACCCAGTTTGACTCATTGCCTGCCAGCGCTGCGAGAGTGGCGCACTCGGATCGAGATTGTCTGCGCCAGCGGGGCCGTTCCTGCGCTTCTGCGCGGCCGCGTGGTTCCCGATTGGGTGATTGCGCTCGAGGCCCGCGCCAGCATTCTGCGCGATCTCTCTGATCTGCCGTCAGGAACGAAGCTCATTATATTTGCATCGGCGCATCCTGAATTCGTGGAACAAGCGAGCCGGTTTGAATGCTACCGGGGCGACGGCGCTGATGGTCTGGCTACGCGCGGCGGCAGTTCACTGATTCCAGCGCTTGATTTCGCACTGCGCACCGCGCCCGAGACCATAGCACTGCTCGGCGCGGATCTCGGCGATCAATCGGGCCCGTACGCAGACGGCTCGCTGCGCCGCACAGAGGCGCAGTCGGACGTGCGCGCATCGGCACCCAAATATGCCTCCATGCGCGCAGGTTTCGAGCGGATTCTCCAGAATGCTGACAGCAGGAGCGGGAGGATATTTCATGTGATGACGCGCGGACAAGCGTTGCAGGGAACCGTGAAGATCACGCCCGACGAGTTCGCGTGGATCGCACAGAAAAACCTTAACTGCGAGATGATCCATGTCTGAGCACGATGCATTCTCACCCTATGTGGCCGATCCGCGCAGCATGGACGCACTGCGGTGCGCCGCGGACATGCCCACGTCGCGAGCGTCGAATGGACTGCCGACCCTGAGCTATTCGGGCGTACGGCTGCATTCGGCGGTGGATCCGCAGGCGGAAGCGCAACTGATTCTCGAAGACACGATTCGAGAGCTCTCCGCTTTGCTTGCGCGGTCTGCCGGCGCAATTGCGTGCGTGGTGGCGGGTCCGGGTTTGGGATACGTCGTGAGTGCGCTCCATCTCTGGGCCATGGAGAGCGGCGCTGCGCCGCGGATGAGAATACTCTGTGTTGAGGCGGATGCCGAAGTGGCGCGAAAGGCACTCCAGCTGCGAGTGTGGGAAAACGCAATCGTTCCAGTCACGTGGTTCGTTGGGCAAGAAGCCTGGTCGGAGATAAAGGCGCTTCTGGGCAATTCGCCCTTTGTCTGCGTGACGGCAACGGCGGGCTACCGCCTGCGCAAATCACTTTACGACGAGATGATCGCGGCGCTTCGGCCATACCCGCTTGCTGATCGCCGTTTGAAAATTCTCATTCCAACTCCGCTGTATGGTGGCTCCTATCCGATTGCTCTGCATTGCGCCGAAGCGCTGCGCACTCTGGGGCATGACGTGGACGTTCTCGATTTTTCCGCATGGTATTCGCTGTATGCGACTATTGATGAGACGACTCATGATGCGCGCCATCGGCGAACGCTGCAGGGACTGCTGACGACGTTCCTCGGAGAAATGGTTGCCGCCCGCGCGATCGAGCGACGAGCGAATCTGGTGTGGGCGGTGGCGCAATCGCCGTTGACTCCGACGGCGTTGGAGGAGTTGCGGCGCGAACAGATTCACTCGGCGTTCTGGTTTGTCGAGGATTATCACGTCTTCGATTACTGGCGGCATTTGGCGCGGCATTTCGACGCAATCTTTACGATTCAGCGTGGTCGTTTGCACGAAGAACTGCACGCTGTGGGTGCGGCAAACGTCGCCTACCTCCCCTGCGCCGCCAATCCGGCGGTTCATCGGCCGATGGAACTCGCCGAGGCCGAACGTTTGCGATGGGGGGCGGATGTGTCGTTTGTGGGGGCGGGATATCGCAATCGGCAGAATCTGTTTGCCCGTTTGCGGCTTCCCGGTCTGAAAATCTGGGGGAGCGACTGGCCTGCGGAATGTGCCGCTGCGCAGTACCTGCAAGACAACGGACGGCGCGTGACCGCGGACGAGACGGCGCTGATCTACAACGCCACGAAAGTAAATCTGAATCTGCACAGTTCGCAACGGCATTCGGGGGTCAATCCGGAAGGCGATTTCGTGAATCCGCGCACGTTCGAAATTGCCGCCTGCGGCGGCTTCCAAGTGACGGATGCGCGGAGCGAAATGGCGGAGCTGTTCGGCGCGCGCGAGATGGCGCTGTTTCGCAACACCGAGGAAATCCCTGCGTTGGTGGAGTATTATCTGCGTCACGAAGACGAACGCGGCGCTATGGCCAATCGCGCGCGCGAGCGGGTGCTGCGCGAGCACACTTACGAACATCGCATGAGCTCGGCGCTGGAGTTTCTTGGCCGCAAGATCCCGCATTTATTCGCGGATAAGGGATCGAATTACGTGTCCTCGCTCAAGCAGGCGGCCGAAGGCGATGCGGAGCTGGAGGCGTTTCTTTCGGGGTTCCGCGACGATCAGAATATCACTCTGGACGATATTGTATCGCGCATCGAACTTGGTAAGGGAGCGCTGACACGCGCCGAGGGACTGTTTCTGCTCATGAAGGAATTTCGTGATTGGGGACGCGAAAAGGGCGTGATTCAATGAGCCGCGAGCGGATCGTCGTCGTGAACTTCACGCGCATGGGAGATGTGATCCAGAGCGGGCCGCTGCTGCGATCTCTGAAGCAGAATGCGCGTGAGTGCGAGTTGATTCTGATTGTATTCAGCTCGTTCGCGGAGACGGCGCGGCGGCTCCCCATGGTGGATCGCGTGGTTGCCTTCGACGTGGATCACCTGGTGGGGGAATTGGATTCGCGGCGCGGGCGTTGGGAACATGCGTATCGTGACGCCGCACGTTTTTTCCAAGACAGCAATGTCTGTGATGCGGACGCGGTCTACAATCTCGCGCACACCCGGCAATCCGCCATGCTCTGTGCGCTACTCAGGGCATCCGTGACGCATGGAATGACGCGGTCACCGGCAGGGCGGATACGCGTGCATGGAGAGTGGTTTGCCTATCTGTTCAGCATCATGCGCGAGCGCTCGCTGAATCCGTTTAATCTGGTGGAAATCTATCAGCGCTTTGGCGAAGGAGCGGTTCGATCCGATCATCTGGAGTTTTCTGTGACGAACGCGGACAGACAGGAGGCGAATGCGCTTCTGACCACGATGGGACTATCCAACGCGCCGCGTTATGTCGTACTGCAGTCGGGAGCCAGCAGCCCAGCGCGGCAATGGCCGGCAGATCGCTTTGCCGCGGTGGCGCAGGCGCTGAGTAAACATGGAGTGCGCTCCGTCCTGACGGGGAGCGCGGCGGAACAGATAACCGCGGAAGCGATTTCGAGGCTGTCGGGCGGCGCGGCGATTTCTATCGCGGGACGGACAAACGTCGGCGTGCTCGCGGCTGTGCTCGAAGGTGCGGAAAAAGTTCTCAGCAACGATACAGGCACCATTCATCTGGCGGCGGCGGTCGGCACGCCCACAGTCGGCGTGTTTATCGGTCCCGCGTCGGCGAAAGACACCGCCCCCTATGGAAATGGCCATCTGATTTTGGAACCGGATCTCGAATGCGCGCCATGCGGCTATCATGATGAATGCAGAGGGCGCGAATGCGGCGCGCGAATCGGTGTGGATCACGTCCTTAGTGCGCTGCTCGGCGATCCGCAGGACATGGATGAGAATGAATCTCTGTGGGATGGCGTGCGCGCTTACCGCACGGAGGTTGAACGGAATGGCAGGTTTCGGCTGCGTCTCCTTAACCATCCGCGAATCCCATCCGATTCGCGGCTTCTCGAGGGGTATCGCGAATTCTGGGAAACGCTGTTTCAAAGACCGCCGGATTGTGTGAGTTCATCCGAAGAGCGGCTTCCCGCGCGCGGTTCTGAAGATTCCGAAGGGCTGCGAAAGCTGGCGGGCATTTTCAGGAACGCGAAGCAACAGGTAGCGACGTTGCGCGCGTCTCTGGAAGACGGAATACAATCCTCCGGGCGGATTACAACCGCTCTGTCGAATCAAATGGTCTGGCAGAATGCCCTGCGGGAATTCGCGGAGCGCGATCTGCGGCTCGCGCCGCTGCCGCGCTACCTGATCGTGCGTTTGAGTACGGTTTACGGTGACGAAGTGAACGAGTACTTGAGTGACCTGGAGAGCATCGTGGAGACATTCGGGCGCGGCGTGCGCTTGCTGTCGGCACAAGAGCGGAATCGAGTCGAGGAAGTCGTCCATGCCCTCGCCTGAGCGAATTCTGGTTCTCAGTCTGACGCGGATGGGAGACATCATCCAGTCCATCCCGTTCTTTCGCCGGCTGCGTCTTCGACATCCCCAAGCCGAAATTCACGTGCTCGTCGAGCAATGCTTCGCCGACGTCATGCGCATGGTTCCCGGAGTGGATGTGATTCATGAGGTGCGTCTCGAAGATCTGCTCCCGAATCTGCAGAGCGGCGCGCGCGGAAATATTCATGATGCCACCGTGTACTACCGGCAATGGGTCGAGTCCCTGCGGGCGCTCCGCTTTTCCGAAGTCTGGAATCTGACGCATACCCGTCCTTCAATGGTCATGAATTTTCTGCTGGCCGCCGAGCAGGGACAGGGCGTGACACTGGATCGTCTGGGATTGCAGCGCGTCAATTCGCCGTGGCTGGCGTATTTTTTCGCGACGAACCTCGCGCGGCCGTGGTGTCAGTTCAATTTAGCGTCTATAT
>JAQTRJ010000206.1 GCA_028711875.1 bacterium
AGCCGATTCGACAAGCTCCGAGGGATCGAGCTGGGTGAGCCGTTCCAGCGCATGCCGCGTCTCCTCGCCGAGTTCCAGAAACAGCGCGAACTCCTGCGTGAGGCGCTGGTGTGCGCCTTCGCGGCGACGCACGAGTTCGATCCGTTCGCGCAGAAGATCGGTGAGGCGAGTGTTCAGCTTTTGAGATTCGTCCCGCACCACGTCCAATTCGGCGGCGACGTCGGGCGGGGGGGTCAGCGAGTCCGACTCGGCGGCAAGCTGGTTCAGTCGAACCTGCTGCTCTTCACGGTTTCGCTCGCTCGCAGCGAGTTGATTTTCGAGATCGTCGTGCCGCGTCCGGCAGGCGGCGTATTCCGCGAGCAGTCCGGGGAAGTTATCGGGAACGCGGCGGAATTTCTCTTCAAGCGCGTCGAGCCGGGATTGAAGAGTGCGATGTCGTTCGCGGAGCGTGGAAACGATCTTCTCTTCCGTCTCGATTTCCCTCAGCCACGTTTCGAGACAGCGCGCCCGCTCGGCGTGGGCGTGAAGCTGATCGAATTCCGCGATTTCGGCGGCATGAACGCGACGCTCGCGTTCCATCTGTGAAATCTGCTCCTCGATTTCGCCGCGACGGTTGCGGTCGCGCTCGAGATCCGCCCAGAGACTCTCCACGCGCTCCAGCTCGCGCCTGACACGTTCGAGTTCCGCCTGAGCGGTGGCCAGACTGCCGGGGATCTCCGCCGAACCGGCCAGTTGCTGCTCACGAGCCATCCATCCGGCGAGTTCGGACTCGGAGGATCGGGACACAGTTTGGAGAATCGCCTCGCGCAGCGCCTCTCCGGCCGGGACCGCAAGCGCTCCTGCCAGCACAACGTGAATCCGCGAAAAGAGCGGGCCGGCGGCCGGGAAATCCGATCTCCCAGGCCGCGGTTCCGGCAGTTCCGGTGCGTGAGCGCCCGTGCGGCCGTTATTCCCCATCGCAAGGTTGGGGAGGATTTCCCGCCGGATCTCATGCTGGTTTCCGATTAGATCGCGCACGAGATGGATAATGTCCCGGCCCTCGCTCCACGACAGCTCAATTCGATCAAGTCCTCCGTCCCGCAGCAGCGCGGACCATTTGTCCCGCTCGTTTTCTGGCGCGAGCACGGCGAGCAGGCTGGTCACGGCCAGAGATTTGCCGGATCCGTTTGGCCCGGTGACAATGATCGGCTGGCTAAGCAACCGGTGGGAATGGCTCGGAATCGTCAGTGTGACGGAGGGATTGAATCCGACGGTTATTCGCTGAAGCTGCACAGAAGTGTCCTGAATGGATGGTGGTTCGGGGACTGTAGTCTTTGAATGAAAGGCCGGCTGATCCGGTTCGGGATAGTTATCTAATCACCCGAATGACGGTCGGATAGGCCTCATGGGTAGACCATGGATTACCCTACTAAATATACGTCTCCATCCTGCTGATTTCAAGCGCGAATTCCCACCGAAGTCAAGAAAGCCCAAATTGTTCAGAGGCGCGGAGGGGTCACCAGTCATGCCAAAGCGGAACGGAAACAGGGAAATGCGATTTGTCCTCCATGAACTCACCGAAGCGGTGGTTTCCCCGCAATGCCAGATGCCTCGCCGTGCATTGGCAGATGGCTCTCGCACTTCTCGGCGGATTTTCGTAACTTTCCACCATACCATTTCGAAAATGGAGGCTCCCCCATGCGGCGCGCCAGTTTGGTCTTTGCGATCGCCCTTGTGCTTTTAGCCTGCACCCGTGCCATGCCGCAGGACTATCTTCGGTTGAAAGACGGCCGAACCCTGCAATGCGCCGTGCTCCGACAGGATACGCTGGTGGTCTATACCACCGACTGGGAGCTGCGGAGTCTGGCCTTTCCACCTTTGCAGGTCTATGCTCGCGACGAAGTGGAAAGCATCTGGTTCATCGAGCCGACGAAAGCAGAGTCGCTGCGAGCGGTTTATCGGCCTCTGCCCTTCCACTTGGAATTGGGCGGCAACGCATCCATGCAGGTCATTTCGGGAACGGGATTATCCAGCCGGGGCGTTGCCGTTCTCTCGGCGGTGGCGGGAATGCCCGTCATTCCCGAAGCCGGAATGGAATTGGACGCGGACGTGACGATTCCCTTTGCCGGACGCAAGGACGCGATCTGGAAGGATTACGGAATCGGCTATCAGGTGAGCCTGAACGCGCTGCTGCATCCGGTTCGCTGGAAAAACGTCGTGCCGTTTGTGCTGGCGGGAGGCGGAAGCGCGCGCGATGTTCCGCTCGGCACAGTGATTCTCTCGGACAGCCAACGGGACTGGAATATGTTCCAATTGGGTCTGGGACTGAAGTGGGGATCAAACGGCTTGGGCGGCCGCATCGAGTGGCGCAGCGCATGGTACTCCCGGCAACGGGACTACGATACCGATCCGGGCGGCTCCACCAAGAGTCTCGAACAGGCCTCGCACTCGATTCGGGCGGGAATTTTTTTGTATCGCTGATCGAAAACGACGATAGGAACGGGTGATGACTTCGATGAGAAACAGACTGCGGCTGATGACGGGAATGATTGTGCTCGCGCAGGCGCTCGCGCTGCCGGTCTTATGGGCAAGGCCGTGGCCGGCGGAATCACAGGTCACTGGGCTGTCTCGGCAGAACGCCACACCGGCACTGGCCCAAACGCCCTTCGCGCCGTGGACGATTCTGCGATCCGACGCGCTGGACACTCCGGTTCTGGGGGTCGGCCGACCGGTGGACGTGGCGGGTGCGAGCGTTCAAACGGCTCTCGCCATCGCACTGGAAGCGGTGGGCTGCGGGGCGCGGTTCGAACTCGCTTCCCTACAGACCATTCAAGGTTTGACGCGCGGCTATTTCCGGGAAATGCGCGACGGACTGCCGGTGCTCGCGGGACGCGCGGACGTCGTGCTGAATGCGCGCGGACAGCTTATGCGCTGGAGTCTGCGCGCGCACGACGGCTGGCCGATCGTGGAGACTCACTTGTTGGATCTCGAATCGGCGGGAGCGGCCTTGGCGGCACAGGCGGGCGATCCATCGTGGACGACAGACTCCGAGCGATCGCTGATGGCGTGGTATCCCGATAGCGAAACGCACATGCTGCGGCCGGTGCACTGGATTCGGATTCAGGGCGCAGCGCCGCACGAGCGCCGGGAAGGAATCGTGGACGCGGTGACGGGCGAAATCATTCGCGACTGGCCGGGAATTCAGAACGACGTGATCTCGGGCACGCTGCAAAGTCCCCATTGGCAGCCCTATGATTTCAGCGAGCCACAGCTCGCGCCGTGCGCCCATGCCACCGTGAGTATCAACGATATTCCCGTTATCACGGACGCGGACGGCCACTTCTCCGCCGAAGCGGGGACCGAAGCGACGCTGATCGCGGAGCTGCGCGGGCCGTACGTTCACGCGCAGAACGACGACGGCCCGGACGGAACGTTGTATCACATGGCGACGGCTCCGTTTCCGCCGCTGATGTGGGAGTGGACGACGGCGGACGCGGTGGAACCGGAACTCAACGTGTTCTATCATACCACGCGGATCCACGACTGGTATAAGAGTCTCGATCCGGAGTTCTCGGCGCTTGACTATCCCGTTCCGGCCGTGGCCAACTACGGCACCAACTACGACAACGCCTTCTGGAACGGCAACGGCACGTATTACGGCGCGGGCGGGCAGTACCACAACTTCGCCATGTTCAGCGACATCATCTATCACGAGTACACGCACGGCGTGACCGACGGAATCTATCCCGACGGGATGCTGCCCTATACGGATCAGCCGGGAGCGCTGAACGAGGCCTGGTCGGATTATTTCGCGTCCACCGTCAACGGCGATCCGTACATGGCGGAATACATTCAGGGCGTGTTCTTCAGCTGGTTCCGCAATCTGGAAAACGACCTCGTGTATCCTCGCGACTGGTTCGGCGAAGTGCACTACGACAGCCGGTTCGTGTCGGCGGCTCTATGGGAAATACGGCAGGCGCTGGGCGCCGAGACCGCCGACGACCTCGCGCACTTCGCCCGCTACGCGCTGGCGGAGACGTTTTTCGATTATCTGGTGGCGGTGCTGGAAACCGACGATGACGACGGCGACCTCAGCAACGGCACGCCGCACGCGACGGAAATTTATCGGGCGTTCGGACGACATGGGATCGGCCCGGGCGTAGACCCGAATTTCGTGATCGAGGAACTCGCGTACTACGCGAACGGCACGGGCGGAAGCATCGGCGACGGTGATCGCTTCATCGAGCCGGAAGAAACCGTCGAACTCACATTTACGCTGACCAACGACGTGACGCTGTATCCGCCGCCGGCAACCAACGCGGAGATCACCGTGCACTCGGACGATCCGTATTTGACCATCGTGAACGGAGCGCAATCCGCGGGCACGATGGGACCGGGCGACTCGTATGGAGCGGAGCCGGTGCGGATTCAGGTGAGCGCGGCGGCGCCCGATCATTGGGCGGACATCACGATCAGCGTGGCGGCCAACGGCACGAGCGGCTGGCTGGATTACGAGCTGGTTTTTTCCGTGGGGACGCCGCGTCTGCTTGTCGTCTGCGACGATCCGGAGACCGACGTCGAGCGTTTCGTCACTGATGCACTGCGCGAGCAATACCGCATCTACGATGAAGCGACGGTCGCCGCCGGACAATCGCTGAACGCGAGCCAGCTTCCCGATCCCGGCATGGTCATCTGGCTTTCGGGCAACGCCGCCGGGACGATTCTGACGCCGTCGGATCAGCAGCTGCTCGAAGAGTATCTCGCGGCCGGCAACCGCGCGGTGCTATCGGGACAGAATATTGCCGACGAACTCGTGGATACCGACTTCGGGCGGAACGTGCTGCAGGTGGAGATCGAATCGCAAAGTCTGGTGAGCTTCGCCGTCACCGCCACCGATGCTCCCTTGGAAAACGGCGAGTGGTTTCTGGCGACGGGGGCGAACGGCGCGGCCAATCAAACCGAAGAAACCTCGTTTACTCCTCTC
>JAQTRJ010000207.1 GCA_028711875.1 bacterium
GTGTTGTCGTCAATCCGTCCCCAATAGACCAGCTTGCGATCGGGACCGAACAGATACACTTCGGGTGTGCGCTCCGCGCCGTAGGTCTTGGCGATGTTCTGAGTCTCGTCGAGCAGATACGGGAACGGATAGCCTTTCTCCTGCGCGCGCTTCTGCCTGTTGTCGTAGCTGTCTTGCGGCTGCTTCTTCGGATCGTTGGGATTGATGAGAACGAACTGCACGCCCTGCGGCTGATAGTCGTTCGCGAGCGCGATCATTCGGCTCTCGTAGGCTTGGACGAACGGACAGTGATTACAGGAAAAAATCACCACGACCGCTTTTTTACCGGTAAAGCTCTCCGAGGAGATCACGCGGCCATCCACGTTCTTCAGGTTGAAGGACGGCATGGCCGAGCCGACGACCAGCCCGGCGGCTTTCGGATCGCCCGCTCCGGTCATCATCAGCGCCAAGAGCGGGAGCCACAGCGGCCACAGGCGGGGGAGGTTCGTGAGCATGAATCGCATCAGGTCGTTCCTTTCTCATAGTAGATACACTTCAGACAACTACCCGGTCGGGTCTCAGGTTCCCGAGGATGCCGCAAACCGCTTGACTTTTCAACAGTAATAAGCTTACCTTACTTATCCAAGGATTCCTCGCCGTAACCCGGAGGCCATAATGCACAGGTTTGCCCATATCGAATTGCCGGCCATTGATCTTCGTAAAGCCACCGAATTCTATGGTCCGCTGTTCAATTGGAAGTTCAGGAAATTTTACGGGGACGACTATCTGATGGTCAGCACCGCTGACGGAGAATTCATCGGCGGACTGACCAAGATCGCCGAAATCCCTCGAATATCAGGATTTTATAATTACGTGGAAGTCGAAGACGTGGATGCGGCCCTGCGGAAAGCCGAGCGGCTGGGGGGAACCGTGTCGCGGTTGAAATCCGACCTTCCCGAAGGCATGGGCAGTTATGGGGTGATTCTCAGTCCCGATGGCTATCCACTGGGAGTGTGGCAGAAATAATCGGACAAGACAATGCTGGTAAAATCGTTGGAATCGTGCGCGGAGTTTACCGCCGGTGACGCGACCCGCCTGCGCGAGCTGCTCCATCCCGACCGCAATCCGGCGGTTATGCGCTACAGCTTGGCGCACGCGCGGCTGGCCGGCGGAGTCTGGTCGAATCTGCACGTGCTGACCACGTCCGAGGTTTACTATATCATCGCCGGACAGGGCACGATGGAGATTGACGGAGAGCAACGCGCGGTGTCTGCAGGGGATGCGATTTATATTCCGCCGCGCGGGAAGCAGCGGATTTTCAGCCGCGGGCCTGAGGACCTTGAATTTCTCTGTATCGTGGATCCGGCTTGGCGCGCCGAAGACGAAACGATCCTTCAGCGGGCATAAGCGGAAGAAAGAAAGAGGCGTCCCTATTGGAGGGACGCCCTATTCAAAGTTGCGCGGGGCTCGCGTTCAGAACGCGATTGCCTCATAGCCGCGAAGCCGGTTTGGCGGAGACTCGCTTGCCGCGGCGGCCGTCGGTGGTCGAACCGGACTTGGCCGGTTTGGCCGGTTCTTCGGCCTCGTTGACCACCATGTTTTTCTCGACCCATTCCTGCAGGGCTTCCTGCGTGAACTTGATCTGACCGCCGAGCCTGAAGTGCGGCACACCCCATCTCTTGTAGCCGTTTCGCAGGGCAGCCGGAGTCTTACCCAGAAACTTCGCAGCCTGTTGGATGTTGAGGATCACCATCGTTTCATCGTCCTTTCGCCGTTTCGAACCTCTGCTCCCTTTGTTGAGCATCGTTTACCATTTCGCACTGGCTGCAATTTATATACGGGAAACCGTACTAAAAGTTCCCGAATGTGCCAAGTTAGTGACTTTTCGGATAGAAGTCAACAAAAAACGCTTAAGTCACAGCGGGAAAAGGATATTCTCGAATTCATGGTCACAATATATTTGTTTTGACTATGGTACGAACCCTCCACGCGAACCGAAAGGAACCTGTTAGTGAAAGAAAATTCATTGATTATCTATGTTCAGATCGCTCTGGTGGCGGTGCTCCTGATCTATTTCTATTTCCGTCGAAAGAACCGCGGTTCGGGGCAAAGAGACCGGCGAGGTCGTGTAGAAGCGAAGGTTATCGGGGGTAAGCTTGAACCAGCGGAGTTGAGGATTCCGAGGGGTGAGCTTTCGCTCCTTGTGATCTCGCGCCTGGACCGGGAACCGCGCGAGGAATTATTTGAAATTGAAGAATTTGAACTGTATGAACTGCTTCCGGCTCTCAATGCCACGATCATGAAAGTCCAGCCCAGGAAACGAGGCACATTTCCGATAGTCCTCGCCGGGGAGAGGCAGGTGGGGACGGTTACGGTGGAGTAGGGCGATAATTCATGATAGCCGGGCGGCTGCGGAGAATTCTGATTCTCTGATTGTGCTTGATTTATCACGTTCTTTGAAGTATATTTCAGTGTTCAAACTGGAGGTGATGCTCGAACTTTTCTACCGTTTTGTGAACAGGTTCCGAGATGGGCAGGACGACTGCCCAAAGGAGGGCATGGCAGGATTGATAGCTGCCGAAGGGTGCTGGCTCGAAAGAATCACGAACTCACAAAGCGGAGGAGACTATGCGAGCTTTCACGGCAGCGCTGACCGCGCTTTTTTGTGCGATCAGTATTTCGTCGGTTTGGGCCGATCTGCGCGATCCAAGCAACTCGGCCGACTATCTGATCGTTACCACGCAGGAATTGATTTCGGAAAACGCGTGGATCGGCCAGCTTGCCGACTGGCGGACGGATCACGGCCGCACGGCGATGGTAGTGGCTACGGAAGACATTTGGAACGAATTCGGAGACGGAACTCCTTCGGACACGGTGCTGAAGGAGTTTTTCCATTTCGCGCGCGAAAACTGGACACTGCCGGTGCTCCGCGACGTGTTCATCATCGGCTTTCACGACGTGGTGCCGAGTCACGTGGAACCGGATTCGATGCAGCAGGGACAACCGGATTCGCTATGGTATGAGCCGATGTCCTATCTGTCCGATCTTTTCTTTGCTTCCCTTCCAGATTCCAATCCGCCGCACCCTCAGTTCAATATCGGACGACTCCCGTGGAGTCCGAATCAGGGAGCGCTTCCACCTTACATGGACAAGGTAATTGCCTACGAGACAGCTCCTGCGAGCGAATGGCAAACGCGCGTCCACCTTATTGCTGATCAGACGGATTCAATGTCATTTCCCTGGCAGGACTATTCTGAGATGATCGCAATGGAGGTTCACGCGGATTATTCCATTAAACGGGACTATATAGATTTTCCTGAAGGACACGAGTGGCACGGTGACCGCGAGGAGATCCTTGACAATTTTCAGGCGGGAAACTACATCACATGCTACTACGGTTTCTGCCAATTGGGGATTTGGTCGCCTGATCATCTGCAGCTTGACTCGATAGATTTCACTGCATTGAACAACGGAACACGTCTACCCATTGTTGTCGGTATATATAACGACATGTCCATGAATGACTTCCGCTTGAGCGGAGTCATACCCGCCCTGCTCCATAACCAAGACGGAGGTGCCATTGGATATTTTGGCTGGACAATTGGATGGGCTACAAGCGGGGTCTTTTTCAAGCGTGCTCTCTTTCGGCTGGCTACCTCCGATTCGGTAGAAACTATGGGGGATATCTGGCGTATGGCGCTCGTCCAGTATATGGGGACAGGTCGGTTTTATCCACCACCCACGATAGACCCGCGTCGTCAAACCGCGCTTGGCTGTGTGCTCTTCGGCGATCCCGGTCTGCGGCTGCCCGCACGGCCGAATGCTGCCGAAAATCCCAGAGAAGGGATTCCCGACGAGATCGAACTCGCCTGCAACTATCCGAATCCGTTCAACGCCACGACCAACATTGCTTTCGAAGTAAACCGCGCGCAGCGAGTCACACTGCTCGTGTTCGACGTCACCGGCCGCGAGGTGGCCGTGCTTTTCGATGCGCAAGCGGCCGTCGGCGAACATCACGTCGCGTGGGATGCGGCGGGCTTCGGATCGGGAGTGTATTTCGCCGTGCTGCGCGCGGGGGACGTACAGCACGTGCAAAAGATGATGCTGCTCAAGTGACGCCATTGCCGGTCTGGAGACCGACAACGGCGGAGGAAATCGCAAAACACAGAGGGCGGATCGCATGATCCGCCCGCTGTTGTAACCCTCTCCCCGGTGCTTGCGGTTCACCCGACTCGTTCCGTTTGATGTGCCGATAACGGAAGGCGGAGAACAATTTCCGTCGTGTGATCGTCGCCGAGAAGCTCAAGACTACCGCCGTGCGCGCGGGCGGCTTCGCGGGCGAAAATGATTTCCGGCAGCGGTGATTTGTGGCGCGGGGAATGTTTTCCGTTCTCCCAGTGCGGCGGAAGCGTAAGCGGGCCGGAGCAGGTCAGCGAAAGCGCGACAGTCGAATCGTCAGTGGTGAGCGTCCAGCGCAGATCGTCGTCACTCGCTTTCATGGCGTGCTCGGCCATGCCGTCGAGCATGATCTCCAGAGTGGGATTCTCAACGCGCACGCCGCAAGGAGACTCAGGCAGCGAAACCGCGCCCGCGCCGTCCGCGAAATAGTGCGCGTGATCGCGGGCGTAGATTTTCAGATACGCGGATAAATCCACCGGCGGTGGCGATTTGTGATTCGTGCCGCATAAAGCCGAGAGCCGACGGGTCAGCCGCGCCGCCCCGCGGGCGGAGCGCTCGATAGCGCGGATGTCTTCCGCCGCCGCGCTGGTTTCGCCCATTTCCGCCGCCACCAGCGACGAGTGTCCCAAGACGCCTGTCAGCAGGTTGCCGAATTCCTCAGCCAGTTCGGCGGCCAGCATGCGGAATCCGTCTTCGCGTTCCGTCGGTAAACCAGCCTGAGGTGCCGCTTCACCGTTCATTGGCCACGCGTCGCGCGCGCGGAGAAGCGGCAAGACAAGCTGGATGAG
>JAQTRJ010000208.1 GCA_028711875.1 bacterium
AGATTTCGCTGGAGCGGGCTGAGTGCCTGATCGAGTTCCCGAAGGCTGGCCTGTCGCGCGAGCGGGTTCTCGAAATCGCCGCCGCCGGGGAGGGTTTCCCAGTCGAGATTTCCGCCTCGGGACCGCTCAAAATCCGTCTGCCGCTGGGCATGATCTCTGATTGGCGGGCCAAGCTCGGCTTCGCGCTCGGGTATCTGCGGAAGGCGGCGGTGTCCGGTCGGCTGCAAGCAGCCGACACGGCGTGAGGTTCCGGCCGGGCGGGGACGCCCGGCTCGGTGATGGTGTCATAGAAAAATTGAAAGCTGATAATAATACAAACGTTTCTCTTTCCGGCCTAACGCGCGCGCTCGCTGTCGTCGCGGTGGTGGCGGCGGGGCTGTACATCGTGACGTATCTTGCCGTCGCGCTGCTCAGGCTGCCGTATCCCTTCGAGCTCGAGTTCATGGAAGGGGACTCGGTGGATCAGGTGTGGCGTGTGCTGCACGGTTTGCCGCTGTACGCGCCGCCGTCGGTGGATTTCGTTCCGGCCATGTATCCGCCGCTCTATTACTATGCGAGTGCGGCGTTCGCGTCCGTGACGGGATTGGGATTTCTGCCGCTGCGGATCGTGTCGCTGCTCGCGTCGCTCGCCTGTTTCGCGCTGATTGGATCGTTCGTGTGGAAACAGTCGCGTGACCGGCTGGCCGCGCTGCTCGCGGTCGGTCTGTTTGCCGCGACCTACGCTGAGAGCGGCGCGTGGTTCGACACCGCGCGCGTGGACACGCTGATGGTCGCGTTCATGCTGGGAGCGGTGTGGCTGGCGTGGTTTGCCACGAAACGCGGGCACGTGATCGCGTCGGCGATTCTCTGCGCGTCGGCGATTTTCACGAAACAGTCCGCGATTCTGCTGCCGCTCGCGCTGCTGACCTATCTACTCTTGGCGCGGCGAAAACACGCCGTGTTTTTCGGCGCCGCATTTGCCGTCGCGTTCGGCGTTCCGCTGCTGCTGTTCGAGGGTGCGTCGCACGGCTGGTTCGGCATGTATGCCGTGACGATTCCCGCGGCACATCCGTGGGACAGGCTGATGCTGATCTCGTTCTGGACGCAGGACATACTTATGCCGTTGCCGATCGCCTTCGCTATTGCTCTTTTCTATTTAATTCTTTATTGGCGCGGAGAGAATCGAGATCGCGCGCGATTTCTGCTGCTGGCCGGCGCGGCGATGATGGCGGCGGCGTACGCGCCGCGCGTGAAAGCGGGGAATTTCGACAACGATTTGATTCCGGCCTACGCGTTTCTCACGCTGGTTTTTGGAATCGCGCTGGCCGGTTTGCGGGAGCGAATGCGCGTGCCGGAGGATTCCACGAAAGGGGCCGGCGAAATCTTTTCCGCGCTGCTCATGCTGCTGGTCGTCGTCCAATTCACCGCGCTGGTTTATCACCCCGCGCCGCTGATCCCGTCCGCGCAAGACCGGGAAGCGGGCGACGATCTCGTGCGGCAGGTGCGCTCTTACGAGGGCGAGGTGTGGGTGGCCTATCACGGCTATCTCGCCACGCTGGCCGGGAAGACGCCGCTGGCCACGATGCAGCCGATGCAGGATTTGTTGGTGTCCTCGCACGCGCGCGCAAAAGAAATGCTGAGGTCGAGCGTGGAGGAAGCGCTTCGCGAAAAACGGTTCGACGCGATTCTCCTGAATGAGCCGTGGCCGGACAATCTGCGCGGCCTCGATCGCTACGAAGCGAAACGAGCCGTATTCGCGGACACGAGCAGCTTCTGGCCGGTGACGGGATTCCGCACGCGTCCCGAACTCGTGTATGAACCGGCAGCCGTGTTTGAAAACTCAACACAATTCGAATAGTAGAAAACTGAACGGCCGCGCGCTTGCCGCACGGCCACAGCCAAGGAGACGATTCGTGAAAATCAGGTACACGATTACCGCCGCGCTGGCGATTCTGGTCATGGTGGCCGGCTGCGGACCGAAGGAAGAGATCGTGGCCAAGGTCGGCCGCGAAAAGATCACGCTGAAGGAATTCAAGGACACCTTCGTCAGCCGCTTTCAGGGCGAGGAAAACGCCGCCAAACGCTCGTATCAGGATCGCGAGCAGACGCTCCGCGAAATTGCCATCGGGCGCGCCAAATATCAGGAAGCGCAGGCGCGCGGACTGGATAAGCGCGACGAGGTCAAAGAGCAGCAGGAGAAGATCGCCCGCCGCAAGGCTCTCGATCTTCTCTATGAAGAAAAAGTCATCAACGCGGTGATTACCGATGAAGCGGCCAAAGATTTTTATGACAAGTCCGGCATCGAACTGAAAGGGCGGCATATTTTGCTGCGGACGTCCCCCGGCGACGCGGCGCGCGACAGCGCGGCCGTGAAAGTGCGCGCGGATTCGATCAAGTCGGCTCTCGACAAGGGTCTGGACTTCAAGGCGGCGGCGAAAATGTTCAGCGAAGACGCGACCTCGGCGGCGGACTCGGGCGATCTCGGCTGGTTCCCGTGGGGACGAATGGTGGACGAATTTCAGGAAGCGGCGTGGGCGGCCGAGCCGGGAAAAATCGCCGGGCCGGTGCGAACCAGCTACGGCTATCACCTGATTCTGGTCGAAGACAAGCGTCCGGTGGAAGGACGCACGTCGTTCGACGAGAGCCGCGAGCAGATCAAGACACAGCTGCGGCAGGTGTACTCGGATAAGCTGATGGAAACCGCCCGCAATTACGTGACCAAGCTCAGCGAAAAAAACAACCTCGAATTGAATCAGGCGAACTTGGACGTTTTCCGCAACCGCCTGCTCGATCCGACGGTGAGCAAGGCGCAGGATCTCGCGCCGATGTTCACCGAAGAGCAGAAAACGCTCGTCGTGGCCACCTACTCCGGCGGCAAGGCGACGATTGCCGACCTGATTGAGAAGATCGGTTCCAACGCGGCGCGCGCCGATTGGAACGATCCGCAGTCCGTGACGGATTTGGTGCACTCCATCGCCGAGCCCAAGTTTCTCGAAAAGGACGCTGAACAGCTCGGATTGTACCGCAAAGCCATGCGCGATCCCGAGGTTCAGGCGCAGGAACGGCAAACGCTGATGCGGATTCTCGAAAAGGAAGAGGTGACCGACAAGGTCAATCCCACCGCAGAAGACGAAAAGCGCTATTACGAAAATCATCTTGGTGAATTCATTCAGCCGGAGATGCGCACGATCCGCGAAATCTTCATCAAGGACGACTCGGCCAAAGCGGCGCGAATCTCCGCGCGCGCGAAAGCGGGCGAGAATTTCGCCAAACTGGCGCGCCAGTTCAACGAGAAGGAATCCACGAAGGCCGATACCGGCCGCCTTGGGCCGTTCGACGAAAAACGCTTCGGACTGATCGGCAAGACCGCGTTTCAAATGACCAAAGCCGGCGATGTGTCCGAGGTCGTATTGGTCGGCAAAAACTTTTCCGTCGTGCAGCTGCTCGAAATCATCCCATCGCGCACCAAGACGTGGGAGGAAGCGCAGTCGGACGCCAAGCGCCGCTGCCGCCAGTCTATGACCGAGAGCGCGCAGAAGGCGCTTGAAGAGATGGTGCTTGGCAAATTTAAACTCAACATCAAGGCCGACGTGCTGGCCACGGCGTGGCCGCTGCCCGAACAGAGCGCCCCGAAACCATAGACGGCGGCGAGGACGTGAAGGATGAAGGATGAAGAATGAAGATTCCGCTGCGAATACTTCTCCGGCTGACGCTGGGATTTTCGCTCGCGCTGTTGGCGGGCTGCGGCGGGCGAAGACACGACAGTCCGCTGTTGGCCCGCGCCGGAGAGCGTGAACTCCGTCAGTCTGACATGGAAGCGGCCGTCGGACTGCCGCTGGATTCCCTTTCCGAGAGCGAGCAAACGCGCTGGGTGCTGGGCTGGGTGGAACGCGCGCTTGTCGAGCAGGAAGCGGTGCGCGCGGGATTGGACAAGCGTCCCGATCTCCGCGCGAAAGTTCAGGCGCTGCAGGCGGACGTGTATCACGCGCAGCTTCTCTCGGAGCTGCCCGGCGACGTCCCGTCCGATTCCGCCATCGCCGTTTACTATGAGGCGCATCGCGAGGAATTCCTGCGGTCGGTGGACGCTTATCTGATCGAACTGTATTGGTCGGAGGATCGCGCCACGATGGCGACGTTCCAGCGGGCGATTCAGCGCGGCGATACGGGGCTGCTCGCGGAAGGAAGGGTGTCGTCGGAAGGACGATGGCTCACCGAGCGCGGAGAACTTGATCCGCTGCTGGAACTCGAGCTGTCGGAACTTGCGCCCGGCACCATGACCACGATTCGTCCCTATGATGACGGCTTCCGCTCAACGCGGATGATCGAATCGTTTCCCGCCGGAACGGTGCTCGATCTGTCCGCCGTACGCGATGAGATCGAAGAACGGCTGATCCTCGAGCAGAGCCGCGCCCGTCAGGACTCCCTCGACAGCTGGCTGCGTCGGCGCTATCCGGTGACGATTCATCTGCCGGAAGCCGCGCACTGAAACGAAAATGACTTTCTCTCAAGAGGCGCTCATGAAACATCTGATTCGATGCGTCGTCGGGCTTGCGCTGTGGGCGGGGCTGTCGGCGCAAGCGCAGGAAACCGTTATTGACCGCGTCGTCGCCGTCGTGGATCAGGAAATTATTCTCGCGTCGGAACTCGAGCAATATCTGCAGTTCGCGGCCGGTTCGCCGCAGGCGCTCGCGGCCATGTCCGAAGCGCGCGCCGACAGCTTGCGGAAAGCTATTCTCGATGACCTCATCCGTCAGAAAGTGCTGCTGGCCAAGGCGCGCGCCGACACGGTCAAGGTCGAAGAACGCAACGTGGACACCGAACTCGACGCGCGCGTGAAAACGCTCATGGATCAGGCGGGCGGACA
>JAQTRJ010000209.1 GCA_028711875.1 bacterium
GGAAACACGTCATGGTGGGGAGCGTCGGAAGGATTCATGACCGTGAACTGCGCCGCGCTTTCCCATTCGTATTCGCCGAAATTCCACGTCTGTCCGCTACCGGCGGAACCCACGTCAAACGACACCGGGTTAAAAATCCCGGCATCGCCGACGGTCCAGGTCGTCCCCACGCCGGCCAGATCGCCGGAATGAATGGTAATCTGCGCCCCGGCGGAGACGCTGAGCATAAGAACCGCGATTACGGCACATAGAGAGGTAACGAAAGCTTTCATGGCATTTCCCCGGTTGGTTGGATGATAATCCTGAAGATAATGTTTTCCGATGAAGATTTCAAGACGGGCAACAATAGCAGAAAATTTCGGTTAGAATATGTGAGACCCCCATTATCCCCCCGTAACTGGGGGGAGCGAAAAGCGGACAGCCGCCAAAGGCTGTCCGCCGCATTCCCCGGAAGTGCAAGATCAGGCAAGCATCAGCCGCGAATCGAGATCGCGCCGGCGTTGACCGGATAGCTCGGGGGGAGGTCGGTCCACAGGCCGGACGTGCCAAGAAGACCCGCGTCGTCGGTCACGGCATTCATGCCCATCCTCATGGAATAGGCATCGTAGCCAAGCGCGTTGAGGTAGGCATCCATTTACATGGAGGTCTGGCCGGTGAAGCAATACCCGATCACCGGGCGATCGGTGGGAATATACTTCAGGTTTTCGCTGACACCCAGCGTTCGGGATTAAGCTGAAATCTGAAAGCAGAAAGCAAAAAAAACGACCAACCGCCACAGTGACAGCAGAACGTTCATCGCTGATCGCTCATCGCTTATCGTTTCTTCGCGCGGGCGGCCTCGATGCAGGCGGTGATGATTTTTTCGGCCATCCAGCGATCCTGCCAGCCCATCGAGGTCACTTCCTTGTTTTCGAGTTCCTTGTAGATGCGGAAGAAGTGATCCATCGAGCGCAGGAAGTGCGGCGGGACGTTGTCCAAGCGCTGGAAGGTTTCATAGGTGGGATCGCTGAGCGGAACAGCGAGGATTTTTTCGTCCACACCCTTCTCGTCCTTCATCACCAGAACTCCGAGCGGACGGCAGTGAATCAGACAGCCGGGAAAACTCGGTTCATCCATGAGCACGACGATGTCGAGCGGATCGCCGTCCTCGGCCAGCGTGCCGGGAATGAATCCGTAATCGCCGGGATAGTGCATGGGCGAGTAGAGCGGGCGGTCGAGCTTGATCAGTCCCGACTTGGGATCGAACTCGTATTTATTGCGCGAGCCTTTGGGAATTTCAACCACGCACGAGATGTCCGTAGGCGGATTATTCCCCGGCGGGAGATCGTAGAGATTCATGGGAGTTCCTCGGAATCAGGCCATCGGGATCAAGAGCCTTCGCGGCGACTTGGAGTTCGGCCGGGTTGCGCGCAGGGGAAGCGGGGCGGCTGCAAGCAGACCGACACCGCAGAAGGGGTGACTCTGGAGAGTCACCACCGGGGCTGCCGGGGCTTGATAGCCATGCGACGCTGAACCGGGCTTGGCGAGCACGGAAGATATTTTTCGCGCGTTATTCCATGGCCGCGACGTCGAGCAGCACCTGCGACATGGTCGGGCCGCCTTCGAGCACCGGATAGGCCTCGGGATTCAGTCCGGCGCGGCGCAGGAGCAGAATAATTTCGGAGAGCTGCACGGCGTCGTCGAGGTCCACGATCAGAATCATGCCCACGCGGTCGGCGTAGAAATAGTGGACGTCGGTGCGGTAGTGCTTGCGGATCAGCGCGGCCACTTCGATGCGGGCCGGCATTTCACGCTCGATGTCGGTGCTGGCGTCAATCGGACGCTTGGAGTCAATGAAGAATTTCATGGTGCGGTGGTTTGGAGTTTATGATGAACGGTTGAGCGATCGTGACGAGAGCTTTGTTTGTGGTGAAGAAGGAGATTCCGGACGCCCGCGCGGAGAGGACAGGCACTAACGAGAGATCCATTGGCGCGGTGTCCAGAATGACAGCGGGTGTGGTTCCGGCCGGGTTACGCGCGGAAAATACTCACGATTTCCAATGTTCATCCTGCGCTGAACCCGGCTCGGCGATCACGGCGGGACGGATCCCTGAACGGAAATTCACACTCCCGTCGTTTCCGATGGGAGCGTTTTCTTCGGGAAGAGCAGCGAGGCGACGATCGAAACGGTGATGACGACGCCGACGACGAGCAAGGCCCAGACGGTGGAAAGTTCAATATGAATCAGCGGCAGCAGCATCTTCACGCCCACGAATGAGAGCACGATGCCGAGGCCGAATTTCAGATAGATGAACTTGTGGACGATGCCGGCGAGGGCGAAATACATGGCGCGCAGGCCGAAGATGGCGAACACGTTGGAGCTGTAGACGATGAATCCGTTTTTGGTGATCGCAAAAATGGCGGGGATGGAGTCGAGCGCGAACACCAGATCGGTAACTTCGACTGTAATCAGCACCAGCATCAGCGGCGTGGCGACGAAATGACCCATCCGGCCGATCGTGAAGCGCGTGCCATAATAATAGCGGGTCATGGGCACGACGCGGCGGAACCATTTGACCACCGGATTGTGCCCGGGGTCCACGCCCTGTTCCTTCTGCACGGCCATCTTGATACCGGTGAAAATCAGGAACACACCGAAGACGTAGAGGATCCACCCGAAAGCGGCGATGAGCGCCGCGCCGGCCGCGATCAGCGCGCCGCGCAGAATCAGCGCGCCGAGAATTCCCCAGAACAGCACGCGGTGCTGATACTGCGGCGGCACCTTGAAATACGAAAAGAGCAGCACAAAGACGAAGATATTGTCAATCGAGAGAGCGCGCTCGATGAGATAGCCGGTCAGGAATTCGAGTCCGGCTTGATGGCCCATCCAGAAATAGACGACGACGTTGAACGCCAGCGCGACCACGATCCAGACCAGGCTCCACCAAAGAGCCTCCTTGACGCTGATCGTGTGCGCCTTGCGATGGAAGATGCCCAGATCGAGCGCCAGAATGACGAAGACGAGCAGATTAAAAAGAATCCAGCCGAGAATGGACATGGCACTACACAGATTTCATAGGTGAAGTAAACGCGTCCAACAACTCCCTCGCCACGTATACCTGCCCCCGCTCCCGGATCGGCGGGAAAGGATGCAGAATACCAATCTCTTCGAGTTGTCTCACGGCGGTTGCGGCCGGACCGTGTGTAACACCAACTTTTTCGGCAACCCGCTTAATGGTAACAAAGGGATTCACAAACAGCATGTCCACGACGCGTCGCGCCGTCGGGGTTACATCAAGGGCAATATATCGGCCTTGAATATCCAGCACTCGTCCGGCACGCAGAATCGCATCATATGCTTGCTGGCCAACACCATTTAGGAAAAATACCAGCCAGCTTGTCCATTCGCCGGTTTGACTTACTTCCATGAGGCGATCATAGTATTCTTCGCGGTTGCTCTCAAAATAGGCGCTCAAGTAGAGTAACGGATGAGACAGGCAATTCCGCTCAATCGCCAGCAAGGTTACGAGCAGACGACCGACGCGGCCGTTTCCGTCAAGAAACGGATGGATTGCCTCAAATTGATAGTGAACCAACGCACACTCGATCAAAGCTGGTATTTTTTCGGGATTGGGACGGTGCAGAAATTTCTCGAGCTTATCCAGCGCGTCGTTCATCTCATCAACGGGCGGCGGAACGAAACGGGCGTCGCTGGGCAGACGACCTCCGATCCAATTCTGGGACGTCCGAAACTCTCCCGGCGTCTTATGTGAACCACGAACCCCCAGCATCAAGCGTTCATGGATTTCGCGAATCAGCCGAAGGCTGAGGGGCAGGTCTCTCTTTCTCGACAATCCATACTCAAGCGCACGCACATAATTGCTAACTTCGCGTACATCGGCGGTGATCGAAGGAGTCTCGGGTTCAAGTTCAAATAGATATAGATCAGAAACGGTTGACTGGGTTCCCTCAATGCGTGAACTCAATTCCGCTTCCCGTCGCGTATACGCTCCTGAGAGAAGCTGGGAATTCGGGAGGCGGTAGCAGATGCCGTTCAGTTTACCGATCGCCCGATCGGCAAGGGAAAGCATTGCTCCCACCTCAGAGGAATAGCTGAACTGGATTGGCAGAGGTGAAGGAACGAAGGCCCAATACCCCGCAGTAGCTCTAACAAGATGTCCCCTTTGGGCGGCAATGAAATTCTCTTTTTCCATATTAAACAGTATGATAGTGATCTGTTGGCTCGCTATTTAAACTGCCTTGAATTAGCGGAAGTATAATTCAAGAAAACTGTGTTTTTCTCGAATTATTGCTCACAATATACTGGTATAAATGATTTTGTCAATAGTTAATCTGTGCAATGTTTTTTTGCCATCACTCCACCCACTTGGTCATGAGATAGCGGTCGTGGTCGAGGTAGCCGAATTTGCGGTAGACCTCCTGCGCGCGGGTGTTCGTGTGGGCGACTTCAAGGTGGAGAGCCTTAATCCCGAGCGCGCGGGCGGCCTGCTCGACGAATCGCAGAGCTTCCGTGCCGATGCCGCGGCCGCGGAATGATTCCACGATGAACAATTCATCCACGAACGCGTCCCGTCCGCGAAACTCGAGGCTGAAACCGAAGCAGAGCACCAGATAACCCACGATCTTGCCGTCGCTCTGGATCAACCACACCCGGCCGGAATTCTCGTCCGCGATCAGCAGTCTCAGGGCGCGCTCGTGCTCCTCTTTATGGAAGGGCGAGTGATCGTAGACGTACAGCGCGTGCATCATGTCGAGCAGCGCGGGGACGTCGGCGGATGTGGCGGGAGTGAAGGTGGTAGACATGTGAGGAAGTGATTTTCAGGATTCCGGCCGGTCGGGG
>JAQTRJ010000210.1 GCA_028711875.1 bacterium
TCAGCGCCCCCGCGCGGCGATTTTCCTTGCGCTCCCACCCGTTTCCATCGCGGCGCGGGATTGCTATTCTACCATTATTTTCATGCCATCGGATTAACAATCAGGCATGTTTCGCGGCGCGGGGTCGCTGACCCCGCCCGTTCGGGGAAAACCTCTTTCGCGGCGCGGGGTCGCTGACCCCGCCCGCGCTACACCAATGCCACCTCAATAATGCTCTTCCCGTTTCCCCAGTAATCCACCGCGCTCGACCACCGATATTTCTCGGGAGATTCAACCAAGCCCCTGCGAACGGGATTGTTGTGAATGTACTCAACCTTCGTGCGAGCCGCATCACTCCCCGGCACCGGCACATCATCGTACTTGTCGCGCCACAGAGTTGTTGCCGGATAGCCGATTGGCTGATGGTTGGCTGATGTCCACTTCTTGAACTCTCGAACAAGTCGAGGAACCACATCACCTTCCTCGGTTTGCCCAATCAAGGCATGAAGATGATCCGGCATCAAAACATAACCATAACAAAGAGCAGTGCACTTGCGGCGATGATGTTCGAAGGACTCTAAGATCGCTGTACAGATGTCATCCGATGTGAACCACGAACCCCGCTCGCGCGTGACAACAGTAATGAAGTGAATACTCCCCGCAAAGTTCAAGCGCGTATGACGTCGGAGCATCTTTCTTCTGTCATGCCAGCGGGGTCAGCGACCCCGCGCGGCGACTCATTCTTCCGGCCGTGATGACGGAGTTTCAGACGTGGGTATGCTCACTCCGTCTTCTTGTTCCTGCCTTGCGCGACGCAGGGTCTTGTTACTCGAACGCCTAATGCGAGTCATTGCCTTTGTTGCTTCCTCACCTTCAATCGCATCTCGCTTAAGCACTTCATTTTTCAGAATGGCAATAATCTCTTCATTCTCAACACGAAGATTCTCAGCCGATCTCTTGAGTTCACGCCGTATAACATCCACAACTGGATCAGTCTGGATCAAAGCAGCGATAGCAAATCTATTGACCAATTGTGTGCGCTCATACAGGTTTTCTCGCACAGACTTGGCAAGACCTTGCTTGGTCAATGCAAACAGTTTGTCCCGGTCGTCTTCAGAACGGACATTGAGTGCACAGAAGTCAAAGGCAAGAACTTGATCGTAATTTACCTTTTGGTCGAGGCGAAGTTTGTACAGTTGCCAACGAATGCCGTTTGTCAGCATAACCCATGGCACTCCCTGATTCGCACCATACTCAACAGCCTGCCGCAAGTGTCCCTCTTTAAGATCGAGACCAATTGCCTTGACCTCAATTAGGAATTGAACCTTGCCATCAATCCTTACCGCCAAATCACAGAACGTTCCCCTGATCGCATATTCCCCTGTAATCTCAGTGTACTTATCATAACCGAAAACATCCGCGAGAACATCCTTCACTATTGTAACGGTATCAGCCTCATTCAGATCGCGATTGCGTGCCTCCGTAAGGACTTTTTGAAATTTGGGAATTGTCGCCTTGTAGCGATCCACGATCTTCTGCGGGATACCAGCCATATTGCCTCCACTTTATGCTAAGAATATTCAGTTACTCTGCTCGTAATATAGCCAAACAGTTTTTGACCTCATTGGCTATACCGCGGGTGTTCCGATTATGCTCCCACTCGCTGCGGATTCGGAGTTTCGGTCGCAGCCTTGCGCGACTCCTGCCAGTGCTCAAAGGCAAAGGTGAGGTCGTCGCCGAACTGCTCGGCGAACTCGGCCTCCTTGCGCAGCCAGTTCGAGAAGAAATTGTAGGCAATGAGCGCGGGAATGGCGGCGAAGAGTCCGACCGCGGTGGCGACCAGCGCTTCGGCGATGCCCGGCGCGACCACCGCGATGTTGGCGCTACCCCAGATGCCGATTCTTTGAAACGCGGAGATGATCCCCCACACGGTTCCTAAGAGTCCCAGAAACGGCCCGGCGCTGCTGCACGTAGCCAAAAGCGGCAAGTGTTTTTCGGCGCGGTTCAGTTCCTGTGTGACCGCGCGCGAAAATTCGCGGCCGATGGTTTCGCCGTCCACTGCTACTCCGCCCGAGCGATCCAATAATTCCCGCTGAACCGAGAGAAACGCGCGCGCGGAAAACGAGGTCTGATAGCGGCGCGCCTCGGCGAGCAGCGTGCGCGGATCAAAGCGCGTCCAGCGGTAGCGGACGAGGCCCTTGTTCGCCTTTTTCACCCGTGAGGCCAGAATCATCTTGTCGAAAATGATCGCCCACGACGCCACCGACATCACCGCTAAAACCAGCAGGATGAACTTGGCAAATGGAGACGCAATGCTGACCAGCTCCCAAAAACTACCGCTGCCGGGTGTCATAATCCGTGTAATCCTCTGTGGTTCAGTTGGTTAGCGCCTATCGCGGGAAGTCTGGGAGTCACCTTATACAGCAAATAAATATACGATTTGCCTGCTCAATTGTCAAGAAAAATCGGACTAAATCTTATTCTACTCCATGTTTACGCGCTGTCGCTGAATGAGCACGGTGGGACTGCAAGCCTCGCCGAAGGAAACCACCGCCGCCACTTGGGATAGCCGCGCGGAAGCCATGAGATAGCCCCAAAGCGGCAGTTCGCGGTCGTGGAGCCACAGAATCAGCACGGCCTGATTGCAATACGGCTGCCAATCCAGTTCATCCAAGCGGCGGCGCACCTCGCGCTCACGGACGATCCCCACGCCCGCGATCTCTTCGAGTGGAAAGCGAATCAGGCTCATGCCGTCTCTCCTCGTTTCAACGTGAGCGAATAGTCGCGCGCGCCGATCTTCTCGATCACGATGCGATCACCCGCGCGCAGTCCGTGCTCCCGCGTCCATCTCTCCCAGCCGCGATGCTTCGAGCGATTGCGAAGCTGCATTTTCGCGCCGTCAATATCAGAAAGGATGTCGAAATCGCGATCGGTCTTAATCGTCACCGCCATGCCTCGTTGGTCGTCCGTCGAGAACGCGTCGCGCGGAAAAAGCTCCGCAAAATCGAACACGTTCAAATAGCGTTCGAGAAACCACTGATTCTCCGCCGTAACCTCGACCTCTGCTTGTTCTATTCGTAACATGTCGTTTGAGTTCCCAAAAACAAGGCGAGCCGCTCCGAAAACGGTCCGCCCATGAAATTTCCGATCGGGCGGGGACGCCCGGCTCGGCGACAATGCGTCAGCTCGAAAAACTCTGCCCGCAGCCGCAGCTTTTCGTGGCGTTGGGATTCTTGAACACGAAACCCGAACCGTTCAAACCGTCCTCGTAGTCAATTTCAGTTCCGTTCAAGTAGAGATAGCTGCGGGTATCGCAAACAAGCGTGATGCCGTCCTGCGCGAAGACTTCGTCCTCGTCGGATTTCTGATTGTCGAACCCCAGCAGATATTTAAATCCGCTGCATCCGCCGCCGCGCACGCCCATGCGCAGCATCCACTCGCTCTTGTTTTCGCGCTCCATGATCTCGCGAACCTTGGTCGTGGCTTTTTCCGTGAGCTGAATCATCTCTCTGCATTCCTCATGATGGCTTCCTGCGTCTCGGCGCGGTAGGAACTGCGGACCAGCGCGCCCGATTGCACGTGGCGGAGTCCCACTTTCCGGCCGATGTCCCTATATTCATCAAACACTTCCGGTCGAATGTACTCCACGACCGGCAGATGGCGCGGCGTGGGCTGCATGTACTGGCCGATGGTGAACAGATCGCAGCCCACGTCGGCCGCGTCGCGCAGAACCTGAATCACTTCCGCGCGCGTCTCGCCGAGGCCGACCATGATTCCCGTTTTCGTCACCATGCCCATTTTTTTCGCGCGTCCCAGAACTTGCAGGCTCCGCCAATATTTCGCCTGCGGACGCACCGGCAAATGCAGACGAAACACCGTTTCCATGTTGTGCGCGAGCACGGCCGGGCCAGCATCACAAACGGTTTTTAAACTCGCTTCCATTCCCTTAAAATCGGGAATGAGCACTTCCACACGGCACTCAGTATTCATCTCACGCACAGCTCGAATCGTATCGGCAAAATGCGCGGCGCCCGCGTCGGGAAGCTCATCGCGATCCACCGATGTGATCACGGCATAGCGCAGGCGCATATCGCGGATCGCCTCGGCCACTCGGCGCGGCTCTTCGGGATCGAGCGGTAACGGCCGTCCGGTCTTCACGTTGCAGAAGCCGCAGCTGCGCGTGCACGTGTCCCCCATAATCAGAATAGTGGCCGTCCCGCGTGACCAGCACTCGCCCATGTTCGGGCAGGCGGCCTCCTCGCAGACCGTATGGAGCTGCTGCGCGCGCATGAGTTCTCGCGTGCCGTGAAACTGCTTGGTTTGTCCCAGCCGCACCTTCAGCCACTCGGGTTTCGAAGGCCCGCGCGGCTTTTCGCCGAGCACGGGGAGTTCGTTGTCGCTCATGGCCACGTCAGCCAACCTCCGCTCCGGTTTTCTCGGCGATGAAATTCCGCACGCGCTCGAGTAGCCAGTGCGGAGTCGAAGCCGAGCCGGTCACACCGATCACGTCGTCGGGCCGGAACCAATCGAGATCAATCTCGTTTTCGGTCACTACAAGATAGGATCTTTCGTTCACGTTTTTGCATACCTCATAGAGAACTTTCGTATTGGAACTCTGCGTACCGCCGACCATAATCAAGACGTCCACTTCCGCGGCAAACTTCCCCAGATCGCGGTCGCGGCCGACAACAAAACGACACAAGGTGTTCTCCACCTGCACTTCAACGTTCGCGCAGCGCCGCTTGATCCAGTCAATTCGCTCCTGAAACCACTCGCGCGCAACGGTGGTCTGCGCCAGCACGAACGTCTTGCGCGCGGGATCGAGCTGC
>JAQTRJ010000211.1 GCA_028711875.1 bacterium
CTCCCGTCACGCGGCCTTCGATATAGGTTGTCGCCTCCACCGAGTTGCCGCTGGCGTCCAATGCCGTGACGCTGAAGGTGTAGCTCCCTGCGGCCACGTGCTCGCCGTCCGAATTCAATCCGTCCCACGCCACCTGATGCTGTCCCTCCTTCTGCGAGGGAACTGTCAGCGTCCGCACCACGTTGCCGTCCGCGTCCTGAATCTCGATCGTGATGTCGGTGGCCGTTTCCGCCAGATCATAAGACAGAGTGGCCGCGCCGGACGCGCCCATGGTGACGCCATTCGCTTCGGCCTGCACCATCTTGCCGATCAGAGTCGTCGCCATGGTATTGCTGAACGTCTGAGTCAGCAGTAAACTGGCATCCAGGGATTGATCCAGCGTCGTTCCGATACCCTGCAGCTCCTGCAGCGACGTGAACGTCGCCAGCTGCGACGCGAAATCCTGGCTGTCCATCGGGTCCAGCGGATCCTGCGCCTTGAGCTGTTCCACCAGCATAGCCAAAAAATCCGCCTGACTCATCGTCTCGCTGCGCGAGGAGATCATGTCGGATGATGGCGTGGCGGAAGTGGTGGTCACCGATGATACGGACATGGCTTCTATCCTAAATCGAATAGTCTGAGAAACGATTCCGACGGACGGCTGTTCGTGATATAATGATAGAGCGCGAAGGTGGACTTTCCCACCTGCACCGTCGCATGGCAGCGACGGCAGATCAACCGGTACTCTTGCCGCCCAAGTTGATTCCGGCCGCAACTGGCCGTTTCAAAATCCTTCGATCCGCACTTGCAGATCAGGATGCCTGCTGAATCTCTCTGAGACATTACACTTACGTAAACGGCAAAGTCCAGGCCAGTTTCAACTATCCGATCAAGTCTTTCTAAACTATTACTTTAACTTTAAAACAGGCCTATACTCCGTGCGCCGGTTTATGCCCGGAGGCTAAAAGTTACCTACGCCACCCACTCATGCTCCGCCAGCAGCGGCTGCCCCTCCACCGGATTCTCGCTCTCTCCCGAGTCGAAGCCGCCATCCGCCCATGCTTCTTCCGCACTGGATGCAGCATGGTCGCGGGTCGGCTGCCGCTCCGAATCAAGCCCGCGATTCATCGGGTCCTGAAGCGCGTTCACATCCCGCTGACGAATTTCGAACCGTTCTACGCGCAAACCCAAATCCGCAATCGCCCGTTCCACCGCCGGGCGTCCCTCTTCCAGCGCTTCGGTGGTTTCGCGATGCGGAGAACTGATTTCGATAGCCACGTCATCCTGCCGCGTGGTGATTCGGAACTGCAAAGCTCCCAACGTCGCGTGCTGCATCGAAAACCGCGCGCTGGACTCGCCGAACACAGTCGTCCGCGTGTTCGCCACCGAACGGGCGACCATCGTCTGAATCTCTCGCACCTGCTCCGCGCTTAAGCGCGGACGATGCGGAGCGGTGGCAAGCGGAATCGCGGTCGCCGCCGTCCGCGTTTCGGTCTGCGCGATCTGACCGCTGGCGGCCGGCCGGTCTCCCGCCGGTTGGTGAGGCGCTTGCTGCGTCTTCTCGGGGGACGTCGGAACTCCCGCGGATGACGAAGATACGACTGATCGCGCCGCTTTGTGCGGTGTCGTCACCGGAGTCTTCGCCGCGTAGGGCGCGCCATCCTGAACCTCGGAACGACCAGTCTCCGCTGCACGTGCGCTTGCCGGTGCGGTCGGTTTCGTCGCCGCGCGCGGTTCCGCATTCACGGTCTTGAGCGCGGGCGTTTCCGCGTCGTTGACCGCGGAGCGCGGCGTTTCCGTCGCAATTTTATCCGGGGAGAACAGCGCTTTCGTCGCCGTGCGCGGTTCCGCATTCACGGTCTTGAGCGCGGGCGTTTCTGCGTCGTTGACCGCGGAGCGCGGTGTTTCCGTCGCAGGCTTGTCCGGGGAGAAGAGCGGTCTCGTCGCCGTGCGCGGTTCCGCATTCACGGTCTTGAGCGTGGGCGTTTCCGTGTCGTTGACCGCGGAGCGCGGCGTTTCCGTCGCAGGCTTGTCCGGGGAGAAGAGCGGTCTCGTCGCCGTGCGCGGTTCCGCATTCACGGTCTTCAGCGCGGAGCGCGAAGCCGCGCGTGGTCGCGCGTCGTTAGGAGCGATCGCTTCTTTTACAGTCCGGGTTTTCGCCGCCAGCGTCTTGAACTCGCCCGACATGGAGTCCGCGCGGGCTTTCCGCACAAACGTAGCAGACTTCGCATGCGACGCTATGATTTCGTGACTCTGCCCGAAACTCGCGGTGCTGTGATCGCTCCGCGGACTCGCCTTCCCACCCGACGGTTTGTCGTCTCCGCTCGGCATCACCGCAGCTTCTCTCGGATTCCGGGAAGCCGCCGTCGCCCGCAATTCCGGTTCTCCCGGACGGTTCGTGATTTCCGCGCCTTGTGTCGGCGCTGCGCCCGCGCGAGCGTTGCGCGGCGTCTCATGTGTCGCCCTTGCGCTCGCCCCCGGTTGTGTCGCGCGCGGCTCCGCGGCCGCGGGCGATGTCATGGGGATCATTCGCGGCTTCGGCGTCGTTTTTTCGGCCGCCGCCGTGCGATTCGAACGATTCTCTGAAACGCTCACCGGCGACGATGGAGAGCTTGACGCCGCTTTCGGCGCGCTCTGCGGACGCTCCGAAACACGGAATACGGCGGATCGCACTCCGCGTTTCGCGTCATGGTGCGTGGTCGCTGCGAATTCCGCACTGCGCGTCATCTCCTTCGGATTCACCACCGCGCTGGGCCGCGTCCCGCTTGCATTCGTGTGATCGGTGTTCGCCTTCGCGCGAATTGCGGGGGATTTTGCGGGCGGCTCGCCAAGACTCGCGCTCTTCGCTGAGCGTGACGGTGCGTCGGATTGAACTCTCGTCTCGCCTTGCTTCTCAACAGGCACGGATCGCGGAGCTTCGACCGTGCCGTTCGCGCGATTCTCCGGTGTGAGCAATGGGCTGCTCTCGGATCGCACGGCCGTGGACTGTGCGGAGCGGTTCCTCTCGCTCGCCGCTGTGGCGCGTGACGTTTCCGAACCGGCCTGCGGGACGCGCTTGCCATCCTCTGAGTGCGAATCGCGCGCAATTCGAACCGTCTCGCGTGCCGCCGCGCTCTGATTCAACAAAACCTCTTCCTGTTTGCGAATCACCGTCGGCTTCGCTTCGACGGAGTCTCCGCTTGCCGCTTCGGGTGCGGCAACCGAACGGCGCGTTTCGCTTGTGCGGGAGAACACCGGCGCGTCGAATAACCTTTGCTCTCGGCCTGATGTCGTCGCCGCTGATTCGCTCCGCGCGTGAACTTTCTCGCCGCCCCCCGGAGCGCGCGGTATGTCCCGATCCGTCACGCTCCGCGCGGGAATCTTCGCCGCGTGCGCTCCATCGCTGCGCTGCGTCTCGGTCGGCGTCGCGGGTGCGGTGCGGATTTCCACTTCGCTCGGTTTCGCCTGAGTGGCTTCGCTCCCGATCCGAATTCCCCACAAACTCCTCTTGCTCACGGCAGGAGCGGTCTGCGTCGTCGCGCGCGAACCGGCTTTCGCGTCGTTTGTCGCAGGTTCCACCGCTGAAGCAATTCGCTCCTTGCCCGCCGACGCTTTATCCCCCATCTCAATAATCTCCGACGGGACGCTCCGGCTCGCCGGTTCCTTCGCGTCCGTGGACACCGCCGCGCGCTGACCGGATGTTGCGTCCCCCGTCATGCGCGTTTGCCAGAAGCGATCAATCATCCGATCCGCATTCCCTGCGTCACTCGGCGGAACGCTGCGCGTCTCACCTGAAGCGCGCGGAATTGGAATGGATGATGTGTTCGGCGAAGTTGTCTGTCGCATCGGAGCTGGTGCCTCCGTGCGTTCAATCTCCGGACTTGCCGTCGCCGTCGCTGAAGTTGTGCGCGATGCTTGCCCATCCAATACGGTCGACTCGATGACCTGTCGCGAAGTGATCCTCGCGCGCGCCGTCTTTGCGTCTTGTGCCGGACTCGTCGTGAGCGGCGCTCGTTCCGTCGGCTTCGCCGCGGGCAGCGACGTCACCGATTGCCCGCGCCCGGTTTCCGCCGCGTTTCCGTTCCGGATATTCTTCGCGACTGCCGGGGCGTTTTTCGGAGACACGGGACTGTCATTCGCAGGCGTCATGGAACGCGAATGAATCCGCGTGTCGTTTTTTCGCGGCGCGTAATCCGCTTTCGGAGTTACACCCTTCTCCGCGCTCGGTTCCCGCCTTGCATCGAAACGAGCCGGCGTTTGAGCCGCTCCCCCTTTCGCTGCGCCGATTGAAATGCGTGCGCTCGCGCTCTGCCGTTGCGGCTCAGCCTGCCCTGCTGCGCGCGCGGCGGTCGGGAGCGGGCTGCGGTTCTCCGCACTTCTAAAACGTGCGGGCCGCGCCTCTGAAATCGTCGGCTTCCCGTTCGTCGCCGATGACTGCACGTCCTTCTTCGCAACGGCGTGAGTTTCCGTCGCGCTCTGCGCGATGTTTTTTTCCGCGGCAGCCGCTATCGGTGTCAACGGCGCGTGCCCACCGGCGGAGAGCGTCGGACTGGAGCGCTCGCTGGATGGTGCAAACGTGACCACCCGCTCGCGCGGCTTCTGCGCCGGAGTCTTTCCCGATGCTCCGATACCCTTCGTCGCGTCCATGACCGTGCCGATTGTTGTGGTCGCAGCCGGCGTCCGAGTCGCTCTTGGCTCGCCCGCAGTTTTCCTTTGCGTCTGCGTGTTCGCCGGAGTCTCTACGCTTACCGTCGACTTTGCTGCGCTCGGTACGGCGGCGCTCGCCGTGCCTTCGTTTCCTGCAAGCGACGTATCTTCCTTGAAAGAGTCGTTCGCTTTTTTCGCCGG
>JAQTRJ010000002.1 GCA_028711875.1 bacterium
ACTATACCAGCGCCTACTATATGCCCGAGTGCGCGCCCAAGCCGCTTCAGGTTTTCCACGGCCAGCTGATTCCGGTGATGGAGGCCCGCAAGAGCGCCGAGTCGTCGTTTATCCGCGAGCATTCCGCGGATCTCTATTTGGCTGCGCGCGACGTACAGAAAGCCGAGCGCTGCTGTGAGGGGATGAACTACAAAGTCTACCGGAAGGCGGCCAAAGACCTCGTCCGCGACTGCAAGCGGCTGAAGGACATCAGCTACGGCGGCACCTCGGCGTCGCTGACCGATCAGGTCAAGTTGATCGAAGAGGATTTTATTCGGCTGTCGAATTGCTGCCAGTGATCCGCGAGTTGATATTTTTCGATGAAGCCCGTTCCGTTGGAGCGGGCTTTTTCTATGTGGAGGATTCCGGCGGCACGGCCAACTCCCCCCTTCTATTCCCCCCACAAAGTGGGGGGAAGGAAGAAGAACCCCCCTTTCAATCACCCAGAAAGTGGGGGGAAGGAAGAAGAACCCCCCTTTCAATCACCCAGAAAGTGGGGGGAAGGAAGAAGAATACCCTTTCATCTCCCTGCAAGCAGGGGGAAATGGGGGTGGGTGATGTTTATGATAGGCGGATTGTCCCAGAATAAGGTAGCATAGTTTTCGCTCTTTGACAAATAAAAAGCGCCCGGATGGGCGCTGGGCCTTAGTTAGTGCGTCTTGGGTTGCCCCAGAAGCAGAAAACTTTGGCGGTCTTAGGATATATCCGCTTACCTTTGACGGTAATGTACGGAGTGTACACTAAGACCTGTCCGGGTTTGCCCTTGGCAGGAGCCTTAGGCATTCTCTTGACGTTTTCTTCCATTTTGTACCTTTTAGTTTTGTCCGCCGACCATTCGGCGTGTGGGCAGCACCTAACTGGTCGCGACAGGAAACTAATAGCACTCAGGAAGTCAACGGCTTGAACCCATCCGGGCGTGAAAATTTACGAGAATTCTAAGACAAAGGAAAGGCGGTCATAGTATGACCGCCATTCCGCCCACATAAAAACCAAAAGGTACGATATTAATATAAGCAAGAATCGCCGCCCTGTCAAATATACGAGAGAATTTTTTGCAAGCTATTGTTAATCATCGGAATCATCAAGCGGCATGTCAATAGTTTGGTTGAGTTTTGGATATGCACGTTGCAACATGCGGTAAAATTGTGCCCATCCTTTCTTTGGGGCAGCTCGCATGAGAGCCATAACGCCGGAAAGGTGCTCCGCGAGCTTCGGGTGCCCCACGTCGTCAGTTAATCTTTGGTGAAACCGGTGTCTCGTTCGACCCTTTTCATCGCGGGGAGTAATCTCGCGCAACTTTTGAAGAACGCCGGGCGCAAGTCTGGAATATACGAGATCATTCGTGTAATGGCCAACTACGCTTGGTCTCGCTATAGAAAGCGGTTTGTATGACCATCCCTTCAACTCGAACATGAGTTCGTAGAACTCGTCAGGAAAGCGCTTCGTCCACGGCATTAGCTCTTTGGCAATATATTTCTCAAGGATTTTCTGGAGCGCGAGTCTATCTCGCACCTCTTGGTATCCTGTTGCTTCGTCAACAAGAGCAATAATACCAACGTGGGCAAGACCACGCATGAGAAGATCGGCCCGCTTTGCCATGTCTTGTTGTAGCGGGTGAAGTCCTTCTGCATCTCGCGCTTTCAAAAACACATTGCATATGTCTGGCAATACGGCGGCTTGAATACTCTTTGCAACCTTTCCCCCTTTCCAAACACAACCAATCGGCGCCGCGAGATTTTCTGCTAATTCATTGTCAATAAAGGGGCGAAGATTCTTCGCTGAAAGAATGATGGGCAAATTGGCGCCATCTGGATCAGAGCGTACTCGTTTCCAATGTGAACCGCTTCGTTTGCCGCCGAGCGCTTTTGTAAGACCACGATCAGAGAGAACGCGCGTCCCATCCTCAAGCACAGCACAGTCAATTGAAATTTCACCTATTTGCAGTGTACCGGTGTGCGTAGCCCTTAGTATTTTCTCTCTCATGGATTGACTCCTAATGCCTTTGCAATTGTGTATTCAAACAGGAACGGATTCTTGCGGTTGTTGAACCGATAGCTGAACTCGTCAAGGTATTTGTGGAGATAGTGGACACTGACCTTGTGGAATTGCCCGACAATGCCGCGCTTCAGGATCGCCCAGAATGACTCGATGTTGTTAGTATGAATGTCTCCTATACAGTAGCATTCGCTGTGATTGATCGTCTCGTGAGCCATGAACTGCTTGATACCAGCATAGCCCGGCCACTGATCGGTTACGAGGATCGTCTCTTTCGTGTTAACGGTGCGGCGAACTAAGGTGGATAGCTTTTTCTTCGTGAGGCACTTTTCCTTGAGCACTTTGGTCTTGACCATGCCTTCACGTTCAATAAGCCCGATCACTGGAACCTTCTTTGTTCCCCGGCCAGCTTTGGAGTGGTCTCCGGTCTTGTGGTTTTTGCCGCCGCCCTTGCGCGGCTTGCCGCCAACATACGTCTCGTCCACTTCGACGACTCCGGTTAGCAGGCGGCGTTGTTCCGGTTCGCGCATGGCCTCGCGGATTTTCATGCTGATTCGCCAAGCGGTGTCTTTGTGGACACGAAGATCGCGGGAAAGCTGACGGGAAGAGATACCCTTCTTTGCGTTGAGTATAAGACACAGCGCAAGTAACCATTTTTGAAGAGGTAAGTGAGTATGATGGAAGATTGTACCGACCGTAACGCTGAAAGAAGTGTTGCAGTTGTTGCAGTGGTGCCTTTTCTCTTTTGGCGCGGGCGTAACCTTATCGGATTTGCAGTAAGGACAGGTCGGTTTTCCATTCCATCTAACTGATTCAAGGTGACTTAAGCAGTCATCCTCGGTCGGAAACAGTTCGTAAATCTTGACGATGTTCATTTCGTGTCCTATCAGTTGGTAGAGTCAATATACAAAAAGATTTCCCTGTTGTCAAGGGAAATCTCTACCGCAAACTGGGACATTCCGATGATAGGGTTCGGGCGGACTCTTTGTTGTTCATAATATAATACTATTTTGAACGTTTGTCAAGGGGAGGAAGAAAACTTAAAACTTGAAATTTCAAACTGAAAAGAAAATAGGAGAGGCAAGATAGAAAGACGTAGGTGAAGTTGACAATAATTGCCGTACGAAGTATCTTGTTTTCGAATGCAGATAAAGGCACGCCATTCCTGAAGCGATGTCTTTCTTTAAATCAACATTTCCGGTTCATCCATGAACATTGGTCTCATTGGGAAATCCCGCTCGGGAAAGACGACCACGTTTCATCTGCTGACGGGGACCGCGCCCGATCCGCACGCCGCGCATAAACACGAAGTGCAGATGGGCGTCACGCACGTGCCTGATCCGCGGGTGGACACGCTGGCCGAAATCTCCGCTTCGAAGAAAAAAATCTACGTGACCGTCGAATACGTGGACGCGCCAGCCTTCGACGTGGGCGCCGCGAAGTCGGATTGGTTCGCGTCCGCGCTCGAAGGCGGAGTGAAAAACTCGGAAGCGCTGCTCCTGGTGGCGCGCGCGTTCGGAGCCGACGAACTGAGTGAGCCGCTCGATCCGCTGCGCGATGTTCTGGCGGTGCAGGACGAACTCGTGCTTTCCGACATGCTGATTCTGGAAAAGCGGATGGATCGCCTGACCCGTCAGCGGAAGGTCAAAACGCTCAGCGCCGACGAACAGATGGAAATGGGAATTCTCGAGCGAGCGAGCGAGACGCTCGCGAACGGCAAACCGCTGCGCACGCTTGCGCTCGATACAAGCGAGAAGAAAACGCTGCGCGGATTTCAGTTTCTCTCCGAGAAACCGCTGCTGGCCGTGGTCAACGCCGCCGAGGATGACTTGACGAGATGGGGGGGCGAGATCAGAGAACTGAACGGGAAACTGGAGCCGCACGGGATCCGCGCCGTCGCGCTTTCCGCCGCGCTCGAAGGAGAGATCGCTCGACTTGATCCGGCGGAGCGCGCGGTATTCATGAGCGATCTCGGAGTGACCGAACTGGCGCGGGACCGGATTCTGCGCGCGAGCTTCGACCTGCTGGGTCTGATGAGTTTCCTGACCACCGGCGACAAGGAATCGCGGGCCTGGCCGCTGCGCAAGGGTGAGACCGCGCTCGACGCGGCGGCTTCCATTCACACCGATCTGGCGCGCGGCTTCATTCGCGCGGAGGTCGTGGCCTATGACGATTTCGTGCGTGAAGGCGGCTATCCGGGCTGCAAGACGAAAGGATTGCTCCGCCTCGAGGGGAAAGACTATCCCGTGAAGGACGGCGATATTTTAGTGATCCGTCACAGCAGTTGAGTGTTGTCGCTGCGCAACGCGTTGCGAGATCGCCCCGGAGATTCTCTCCGGGGCGTTTTTCGTTTCGGCAAAACCGGGCTTCGGGACCCGTCTGTCGTCGTTCCGCAACCGATTCCGCTTTGACTCTACGAAAGTTGGATTTGGAGGTTGCCGGAGCGCAGCGGTCGTGCAGCTTTCAACATGATGGCGGTCATGGTATGCGTTTTGCAAAGCAGCAAGGCGATCCATTGCAGCTTGCCCGACGAAACTTTCGGAAACGACGTAGCATTCGATGAATTCCCGACTGCCTAATCTACTCCTTAACAACGGCATCATCAATCAGGAGCAATTCCTTCTCTTCAAATCGAGGCAGAAGGACTCCGGCAACTCGGTGGTGACGGAGCTCTGCAAACTTGGAGTGGTGAATGAAGATCAAATCGCCAGCTTTTTAGCGAGCTACTACGACATGCCGGTGGTGGATTTGGGCGGGATCGAGGTGCCGGAAGCGGTTCGCAAACTGCTCTCGCCGGAGTTCATTCAAAAGCATCAAGTGCTGGCGATTCAGCGGAACGGAAAGACGCTGCAGGTAGCGCTGGTGGATCCGAGCATTGATTTCGTCGTCGAGGATATCAAGTTCATCACCGGACTCAACGTGCAGCCGGCGATCTCGACCGAGACGCAGTTTTTGCGGGCGATCGAGACGCACTATCATCTCGGCGGCACGCTGGACAAGATTCTGAAGGATATCGGCGACGACGTGGCGGCCGAGGTGATTCAGGACGCCGCCGACGCCGAAGCCGACAAGCTCAAGGAAGACATTGAGGCGGCGCCGGTCGTCAAGCTGCTCGACGGGGTGATCTCGGACGCGGTGCACAAGGGCGCGTCGGATATTCATATTGAGCCGTATGAGAATCAGCTGCGGATTCGCTTCCGCGTGGACGGCATGCTGACCGAAGTGATGTCGCCGCCGTATCACATGCGGAACGCGCTGATTTCGCGCGCGAAGATCATGGCGAATCTCAATATCGCCGAGCGTCGCGTTCCGCAGGACGGTCACATCAAGATGCGGTTGTCGGATCGCACGATTGACCTGCGCGTGTCCACGCTGCCGACGCTGTTCGGAGAAAAAGTGGTGATGCGAATCCTCGATAAAACGAACCTGACTCTGGACCTGACCACATTCGGATTCGAGGAGAAAGCGCTGGCCGATTTCGAGCGCGCGATCCGGCTTCCGTTCGGCATGCTGCTGGTGACGGGGCCGACCGGATCGGGGAAGACGACGACGCTCTACAGCGTGCTCTCGAAAATAAACGTGCCGACGGTGAATACGATGAGCGCGGAAGACCCGGTGGAGTACAACTTCTCGGGCTTGAATCAGGTGCTGGTCAGGGAAGAGGTCGGTTTGACGTTCGCGTCGGCGCTGCGGGCGTTCCTCCGGCAGGACCCCGACATCATCATGATCGGCGAGATTCGCGATCTGGAGACGGCCTCGATTGCAGTGCGGGCGGCGCTGACCGGACACTTGGTGCTCTCGACGCTGCACACCAACTCGGCGGCGGCGACGATTTCCCGTCTCGTGGACATGGGAGTGGAGCGATTCTTGGTGTCGTCCTCGCTGACGCTGGTGGTGGCGCAGCGATTGATTCGAAAAATATGCAGCAAATGCAAGACCGAAGCCGAGATTCATCCCGAGGCTTTTCGCGAACTCGGACTCGATCCGGACGCTCTGAAGAAGCACACGTTCTATCGCGGCGCGGGCTGCGTCGAGTGCAACAATACGGGTTATCGGGGCCGGACGGGAATCTATGAGGTCATGCCGATCACGCCGAAGATTCGGACGATGATTCTGGACGGCAGGACCACGACGGACCTGGAAGCGGCGGCGGCGGAGGAGGGAATGCTGACGCTGCGGATAGGGGCCATTAAGAAATTCGAACGCGGAATCACGACAATCGAAGAAGTGCTCCGCGTGACCGGAGATATTTAGCCAACGGTGACTCATGAGGAGCAGACTCCCCCTCTTTCTGAATTCGCTCACGCTCGAGGAGCTGTTGTACCTCGATCAAGAGGTGGATCGCCACACCGAGCGTTACCGCCGGCACTATTCGGTGTTGGCGGTGCAAACGGATAAGCCGGTTTTGCGAGCGGAGAACGCAGCGGACCTGAATCGGTTTGCCCGCGACGTGCGGCGCTACGTGCTCGCCAGCGCGGCGCAGGGCGTCGGCGCGGTGCTCAGATTTTCGCCGGAAGTGAGCATCGTGTTGTTTCACAGCGTGGCCGACGCGGCGAAAGGTTCGGCGGCGCTGCTGAGCGCGCTTCCCGAGCTGAACGGCCGCTACGGCAATCCCACGCTGAGGTTTGCGGTGAAAATGGGCTTGGCCACGGGCTTGGACACGCTGGCTCCGGGTTCACCGCGCAGCGTCCGCCGCTCGTCTTTGGTGCCGCGCGCGAGCGGACTTGCGCTGCGCAGCGCACCGAACTCGCTGTTCATGGACGACGCCAGCTATGCGGAATGGCCCGAGCGGCATTCCGTCGTGCCGGCTCCGTTCGACGCGGAGGGTCAACCGGTCTATCGCGTGATTCCGGGAATCTTCGGGAGCGGCAAAGAGCGCTACGACAACGAGGCGCTGATGACGTATTTGAAGCAGGTGGCGGCGCGCGACATCACCACGTTGAAATACAACATGGAGCGGCTGCCTGGGAGCGACGGAGACTACGGCGATTCGAAGGGAAGCGCGGTGGAACTCACTTTGGAAGCCTACGATCCGGAACAGGCCCGCAATCGCGTGTTCAAAGAAAAGATTGATCCGCGGGATTTTGCGGATCGGATGGACGTGATCAAGAGAATCGTGAACTCGATGGGATTGGCGATGGTCCGGCTGAGTCAGGACGTCGTTGGTCCCGAAGGATCGGAATAGCCAAGCGCAGGAGCCTCGATGAGACTGGACATTCGCATGCTGCTCAGTGAGCTGATCGAAGCGCGGGGGAGCGATCTTCATCTGGCCGCCAACAGTCCGCCGCGGATTCGGGTGGATCAACAGATCATCGCGCTGAAATACGATCCGCTTCCTTCGGAGCAATGCAAGAGCCTCGCCTACAGCATTCTCACCGACAAGCAGCAGAAGAAGCTGGAGATGGATCTTGAGGTGGACTTCGCGTTCGGGATTGACGGGCTCTCGCGATTCCGCGGCAACGTCTTTTTTCAGCGCGGGTCGCTGACCACGGTGATCCGGGCGATTCCGTTCAAGATTCCAACGGTGGAGCAACTGAAGCTGCCGAAAATCTGCCAGACGTTTCCGACGAAGCCGAAGGGGCTGGTCCTGGTGACCGGACCGACGGGATCGGGAAAATCCACCACGCTGGCGTCGATCGTGGATCGGATCAACTCCGAGCGGCCGGTGCACATCATCACCATCGAAGATCCGGTGGAGTACGTCCACACCCACAAGCAGGCGATCGTGAATCAGCGCGAGGTGGGGGCCGACACGAAGAGTTTCGCGACGGCGCTGAAGTACGTGCTGCGGCAGGACCCGGACGTGATTATGGTCGGTGAGATGCGCGATCTGGAGACGATTCAGGCGGCGTTGACGGCGGCGGAGACGGGACACCTCGTGTTTGCGACGCTTCACACGAACTCGGCGACGGAATCGGTCAACCGGATTATTGACGTGTTTCCACCGCATCAGCAGGGGCAGGTGCGGGCGCAGCTCTCGATGACGCTGGAAGCGGTGGTGACGCAGAAACTGCTGCCGCGCAAGGCGGGGGGCGGTGTGGTGCTGGCGGCGGAGGTGATGATCTGCACTCCGGCGATTCGCGCACTGGTTCGCGAGAATAAGGTCCATGAAATGTACGGCGTGCTGCAGGTCTCGCAGAAGTACGGCATGCTCACGCTCAATATGTCGCTGCACGATCTGGTGACGACCGGGCAGGTGTCTCAGGAGCGCGCGCTGCTGACCTCGAATCTTCCCGAGGAACTGGAGCGGATGCTGGGGATCGCGCGCAGCGGTCCGGGCGACCGGGCGCGCGTGCTGGCGGGACGAGTCGGGCGATAGAAATCAACACAGGCAGGAATCATCATGCCGGTATTCGTTTATCAAGGCCGCACCAGCGGCGCGCGGAGCGTGACCGGGGAGATTGACGCGCGCGACAAGCAGGACGCGATCTCCAAGCTGCGGCAGCGGCGGATCGTGGTGGCGGACGTGCGCACGAAGCCGCGCGATCTGGCGGTGGGCGGACTGCAGCGGAGAGTCGGGGTCAAAGACCTGAAGATTTTCGCGCGGCTATTCGGAACGATGGTCAACGCCGGACTGCCGATTGACATGTGTCTGCAGATTCTGGCCGAGCAGACGAAGAACGTCGTGTTCAAGAAGGCGATCCTCGACGTGCATAACTCCGTGTCGGGCGGCGCCTCGCTGGCGGACGCGCTGTCCAAGCATAAGAAGGTCTTCGACGGTCTGTTCGTCCATATGGTCGAGGCGGGCGAGGCGGGCGGCGCGCTGGCGATGGTGTTTCAGCGGCTCGCCAGCTATCTGGAAAAGGCCGACGCGCTCAAGCGCAAGGTCAAGGGCGCGATGATCTATCCGACGGTGATCGCGTGCGTGGCGATTGGCGCGACGATTTTCATGCTGATTAAAGTGATTCCGGTGTTCGCGAAGATGTTCCACGATTTGGGCGCGGAGCTTCCGGCACCGACGCGGATCGTGATGGCGATTTCGGAGATATTGCAGCGCACGTTTCTGCCCGGTCTGGGCATTCTGATCGTGCTCCTGTTCATCTTTCGTCGGTGGCATCGCACGGAACGCGGCAAGATGGCGGTGGATCGCTTTCTTCTGAAGATGCCGGTGATCGGCGGCGTGATCCGCAAGACGGCAATCGCGCGCTTCAGCCGGACGTTGGGCGTGCTGATCTCGTCGGGTGTACCGATTCTGCACGCGCTCGACATCACCGCGAAGACGTCGGGAAACATGGTGATTCAGCAGGCGATTGAACGGGTGCGCAAATCCATTTCCGAGGGGAAAAATATCACGGTTCCGCTGGGCGAAAGCGGCGTGTTTCCGTCCATGGTCGTGCAACTGGTGGCGGTGGGCGAACAGACCGGACGACTGGCGGAGATGCTGGGTAAGATCGCCGACTTCTACGATGAGGAAGTGGACGCGGCCGTGTCCGCGATGACGTCGCTGATCGAGCCGGTGGTGATCGTGCTCATGGGCGGCGTGATCGGCGGCATGTTGATCGCGATGTACCTGCCGATGTTCGACATGATCGGCGCGATCAAGTAGGTGGGCCATGCGGCTTATTTTCGAAACGAAGCGCAACTTCTCCACGTTTCTGGCGGCGCGGCTGATTTTCGTGACCGTGCTGCTCGGTTTGGCGGTGATATTCCGTCCCACCGGACAGAGCGCGGCTCCGTACATCGTCTTGCTGACGGCGAACGTGCTGCTCAGTCTGGGATGCTGGGAGTGGTTCCGGCGGCGGCAACTGTCCGCGGCGCTGCGGTGGGTGGTGCTCACGGGCGCGGTGTTCCTGGACACGCTGGCGCTGCGCTACACGGGCGGCGCGGAGAGCGAGTTCGTCTTTCTCTACTTTTTCTCGATCGGTTCGGCGGGTCTGCTGACCGGATTAGCCGGGAGTTTGTGGACGGCGATTCTGGCCTCGGCGGGATTGGTGTGGCTGTTCGCGCAGGAGTCGCCGGGTTATTTGCAGCAGCACGGATTTCCGGCGTTGTTCTACGCGGTGAATTTCGTGCTGACGGCGCTGCTCACGTCGTACGTGTACGCGCGGTTTCGCGAGCGCGAGCGCAGCCACGTGCGGACGCTCGGCGAACTGGAGCAGATGCGGCTGGACACGCAGACGATTCTCGATTCGCTGAATACCGGAGTGCTGGTGCTGGATTCCGGGCGGCGGGTGTTGTACTCGAATCCGGCGGGGCGTCAGATTTTGGGATTTCCCGGCGACGCGTCGGCGGCGGACGTCCACGAGCTGCTGGGAACCGGTTCTCCGCTCGGCGAGGCGGTGGGAGAATTCCTGGAGGAGCAGACGGGCGAGACGCGGCGCGAGATCGAGTTCAGCGTGGACGGCAAACCGCGTCCGATCGGCTTCACCAGTTCGCCGCTTTTGGACGTGGCGGGCGAGCGGCGCGGGAGCATCATTTTATTCAGCGACTTGACGCGGGTCAAGGAGGCGGAGCGCGCCGACCGGGAACGAGATCGTTTGGCGGCGATCGGCATGCTGTCGCGCGATCTTGCGCACGCGATCCGCAATCCGCTGGCGACGGTGCGGGGCAGCGTGGAGATGATTGAGCAGAGCGATTTGAATCTGGGCAACGCCGGGGCCTATCTCAATCTGGCGCTGCGGGAGTCGGACCGGTTGAACAATCTGCTGCGGGATTTCCTGACATTCGCTCATGTGCAGGCTCCGAATCGGACGCCGGGAGACTTGGCGGCGACCATCCGTCATTCCTTGGCGGAGAGTTCGATGAGCGAAGCGGTGCGGGACGAGCTGCCCGAGCATCTCGACGCGATCTTCGATTCGGATCAAATCGGTCTGGCGATTCACGCGATTCTTCTTTCATTGGCGGAGTGGTCGGAGGGGAAAGGCGAAATCCAAATCGGATGCAATCCGGTCAAACCGAGCAGTGTTCGATTTCTATTGACGAAAAAAGAGCTGGCGGCGGACATTTGTGAGGCGGTGTTTCGGCCGTTTTCGGGAGTCCAACGACTGCCCAACGCGTTTGCACTGCCGACCGCCCTGCGCGCCGTCCACGCCCATGGTGGCGAATTGACTCTTCATACCGAGCCGGGGACGGGCACCTGGTTCGAATTAGCCCTATAGTACGATTATGTCCAAGGAACGGATTCTCATCGTAGACGACGAGCGCAGCATGGGGGAATTTCTCACGCTGCTGCTCAGCAAGGACGGCTACCGGACTCGCGCGACGCTGTCGGGTGCGGACGCGCTGCGGCTGCTTGAGGAAGAGCCGTACCATCTGCTGATCACGGATTTGCGGATGCCGGAGATGAGCGGACTGGAACTGGTGGCCGAGGTCCGAAAGCGCTATCATGATCTGGGAGTGATCGTGATCACGGCGTTTGCGTCGCTCGAATCGGCGGTCGAGGCGCTGCGTCTGGGCGCGGCCGATTACGTGACGAAGCCGTTTCAGGTGGACGAGATTCGGACCGTGGTCACCAAGGTGCTCGACAATCAGGCGCTGCGCAAGGAGAACCGGCGGCTCAAGGCGAAACTGGCCGAAGAGGGCGGCACTCCGCGAATCATCGGAGCGTCGCGGCAGACGCGCGAGCTGATGGAGCTGATCGAGCGGGTTGCGCCGTGCGATTCGACGATTCTGATTACGGGCGAATCGGGAACGGGCAAAGAGGTGGTGGCGCAGGTCATTCATCAATTATCGGATCGGGCGTCGGGCGAATTCGTGACGGTGAACTGCGGAGCGCTGCCGGACACGCTGCTCGAGAGTGAACTGTTCGGTCATACGCGGGGCAGCTTTACGGGCGCGGTCAAGGATAAGGACGGATTATTCAAGGTTGCCAACGGGGGAACGCTGTTTCTGGACGAAATCGGCGACATGTCGGCGTCGCTGCAGGTCAAGCTGCTGCGCGCGCTGCAGGAGCGGGAGGTGCTGCCGCTGGGTGCGACGCGGCCGGAGAAAATTGACGTGCGGGTGATCGCGGCCACGAACTCGAACCTCGAACGGAAGCAGCAAACGGGCGAATTTCGCAGCGATCTCTACTATCGGTTGTCGGTGATTCCCATTCACGTCGCTCCGCTGCGCGAACGGCGAGAAGACATCCTGGATTTGACGCAGCATTTTCTCGAACGCATGTGCCGTCGCCACGGGATTCCCGTGAAATCGCTGACGGATGAGGCGAGGAAGCTGTTCATGAACTTCGGCTGGCCGGGCAACGTCCGCGAGTTGGAAAATACCATCGAGCGGGCGGTGATTCTGACCGAGGGCGAACAGATCGGCGCGTCGGCACTGCCCGGAAAAATCCGTTCCGCGGAAACCGGCGGGCTGCCGCTTCCCGATGAGGGGCCGCTGGCAACTCTCGAAGACGTCGAGAAGCATCATCTGCTGCGCGTGCTCGAAGAAACCAACTGGCAGAAGAAGAAGGCGTCGGAGATTCTTGGCATTGATCCCTCGACGATTTATCGGAAACTGCAGCGATATGGGATTGACGCGCCTCATGGCTGAGCGGATTAGCGAGGCACGCGGCGAGGTCATTTGCAAACATCGTTGCAGAACGCGGCACAAAGGAAACACACAAAGGGTCAGGAGTTCCGGGACGCAATGAGCGAAAGAACGTATTTATAAGGTGTTATCAAAAATCGGCGAACATGGCACAACTGTTGCCAAAGCTCTCATGTGGAAAAACAGAAAACCATTAAGCCAAGATAACCTGTCTGGAGGAGAAATGATGAAAGCCATGCGCAAGAGAACCGGCAAGGGATTCACCCTGATCGAGTTGCTGGTCGTGATCGTGATTATCGGTATTCTGGCCGCCGTGGCCGTGCCGCGGTTCATGGGCGCTCAGGATCGTGCCCGCGTGGGTGCGGCTCGCGCCGATCTGGACCAGTTCCGTCAGGCCCTGGGAATGTACGAGATTGACTACGCAGATTATCCGGCCGCGTTCACGCTGGCCACCGCGCCGACGGTGCTCGTGGATCCGCAGGGCAATCCGTATATGTCGCTGCCCTCGGGAACGAATTTCGCGGCCAACAGTTTCGCGTACACTTACGACGGCGCGTCCAGCCCGACCAGCTATCAGGTTCGGGTGACCTGTCTGGACAACGCGGGAACGGTGCTGACAGCCTCACCGGACGGCGTGCAGTAGTGCCGCGTTCGGCGGTCTGAGCGGCTTGCAGATTGCAAAGCAAGCGCGCGAACTATCAGCCCCCGGCTTGATGCCGGGGGCTGCGTTTTTATGCTCTTTTCAAATGGAGCGGGCTGCGCGCGTGGAAGGGGTGACTCTGGAGAGTCACCACCGAGGTGTAGCAATCATCGGATTCGCACAGCCATTCGGCGCGAACTCGGCTCGGCGACGGCGCAGATTCATGCGGCATAATGAAAGCGCACGGCAGTGCAGCGCAACGGAAATTCCGGCCGGGCGAGGACGCACGGCTCGGCGATGCTCCCAAGATCGCTGGCCAGAGTCATATTACCTGCGCGGCAATTTGCTCCATAATCTCCGCATTACTTTGCGGAGGATTCCCATCAAATCATCCGCCGGACTCCGCAATTGCGGTTGGCACTTGACGTTGCATCGGATTGCATAGCATGGCATAAGGCTTGCAAACGTTTGCAGCGACCACCCGATGAAACCCAAGTATTCGCACTCAAACTTCATGCAACGCGTTAAGATTTTAATCGTCGAAGACGAACCGGACTACAGCGAATTTTTGAAGCAGCATTTGGAAGAGCGGCAGTGCCTTGTCACATCGGTTCGTGACGGCAAAGAGGCTCTGAACGTCAGCAGCAGCGAGGATTTTGATCTGGTGCTGCTGGACCACCAGTTGCCGGGCGACGACGGCGTGGAAGTGCTCAGAAAGCTGAAAACTCTGCAGCGCGATTTGCCGGTGATCATGATGACGGCCTACGGCTATGTTCAAAACGCCGTGCAGGCCATGAAGGCGGGGGCACTGGATTACGTAGCGAAAGAGGACCTGTCGCCGGACGTTATAGACATGACGGTGGCGAATGCCATAGAGCAGCGGCGGCTGCGCGCGGAGAACGAGCGGCTGCGGCAAGAACTCGCGGAGCGCTATTCGTTCGCCAACGTGGTCGGCAAGTCGGCGGTGATGCGCGATATCTTTCAGAAAGTGACGCGGATCGCGCCGTTCAACAGCACGGTGCTGATCTACGGAGAGTCGGGGACGGGCAAGGAAGTCATCGCGCGGCTGATTCATCTTCACAGCCGGGTGCGGAACAGTCCGTTCGTGACGGTGAACTGCGCGGCGATACCGGAAACGCTTCTGGAATCGGAGCTGTTCGGATACGTGAAGGGCGCGTTCAGCGGAGCCGTACGCACCAAGCGGGGACTGTTCGAAGAGGCGGACGGGGGAACGCTGCTGCTTGACGAGATCGGCGAGCTGCCGCTCGCGCTTCAGGTGAAGCTGCTGCGGGTGCTGCAGGAGGGAAAGATTCGCCGGTTGGGCGACACGAGCGAGCTGACGGTGAGCGTGCAGGTGATCGCGGCGACCGCGCGGACTCTGACCGACGAAGTGCGGGCCGGACGGTTTCGCGAGGACCTTTATTATCGTTTGAATATCATTCCGATATTGATGCCGCCGCTGCGCGATCGAACGGAAGACGTTCCGCTGCTGGTGCATCATTTTCTGAAGAAGCTGACTCAGGGCGGACCGCCGATGGACGTATCGGCAGACGCCATGCAAATTCTCATGCGGTATCCGTGGCCGGGGAACGTCCGGGAGCTGCAAAACATTGTGGAGCGTGCCGTGGTGCTGTCTGATTCCAACACCATAACCGTGGATTCGCTGCCGCTTGAAGTGCGGCGGTCGGCGGAGGATTTCCGGGTGGAAATCCCGGAAGAACAACTCAGCATTAAGCAGACGCTGAACGAGCTCGTGCCGCGCATCGAGCGCGAATTGATTCAGCGCGCGCTGAAGCTGACGAGCAACAACCGCACGCGCGCTGCGAAATTGCTGGAGATATCGCACCGATCATTGCTGTACAAGCTGAAAGAATACAACTGCAGATAGAGGAGGACGGGTCGTGAAACACAGTCGCTGGGCGATGAGTGTTTGGCTCCTCGCATTCGTGCTGGCCGCGCTGGTGCTCTGGCTCGGCTGCGAGCAGAAGGGGGACATCAGTCCCACCGGAGCGAACCAAGAGAAGCTCACCTATCTTGACACGGTCGCGATCGAACCGGATTGGATCGCACCCGGTCAAACGGCCAACATCGGGGCGCGCGTACTCGACGAAAACAACGAGCCGGCAAGCAACGAGCGCATTCGGTTCGGCGTCACCCGCGGATGGCTGAACGGCGGACAGGCGGATACCACCGTGAGCAGCGACCATCTCGGGTGGGCGCGGGCGACGTACACGGCGCCGGCCGAGACGGGCCACGTTCAACTCCGCACGGAATTGCTCGACATGGGCGAGATTCTCCTCTCGACCATTGCCGTCAGCACCGTCGAGGAGCAGGAGGGCGTGCTGAGCGTATGGGCTGACGCGGATACGCTGTTCGCGGACAACGGAGTGTCCACCACTCACGTGTACGCACGCGTTCGCAACGAGCAGCACAACCCGGTGGCGGGAGTGGCGGTGTATCTCTCGACGACCGTAGGCTCGATCACATCCCCCGTTATCACGGACAGTTTAACCGGCACGGCGGCGGCGACGCTGGTGTCCACCACGGAAACCGGTTCGGCGCTGATCGTAGCGCGCTTCGGTTCGACATCGGACAGCGTGCGCGTGATGTTTCTCGAACCGGCCGCGGCGAGCGTCATCGAGGTGACGTCAAGCCGTCCGCAACTGTCGGCGGGAGCGGACAGCGCTCTGATCAGCGCCCGCGTGTTCGACAGCAACGAGCAGCCGATCGTGGACAACACCATCGTGTCGTTTGCGACGACGCGGGGCACGCTCAGCCATATGACAGCCCGGACAACGGCCGGCGTGGCGACGACAACATTATATGCGTCACCGACGACCGGTCTCGCGACAGTTACCGCCACCACCGGCGGCACAGTGAATGGACAGGTATCGGTGTCGGTGATCGCCGGACCGGCGGCATCGGTCACGCTGACCAGCAGCTCCGATACGCTGCTGGCCGACAACACCAGCACGGCGATGATTACGGCGCACGTGCAGGATGCCTACGGAAATCCGGTGGCGCAGGGCAGCGTGGTGACTTTCACGGCGCAGGGCGGAACGGTTACGGAATCCTCGACGGTCGGCCCCAACGGGACGGCGAGTGCGACATTTCAGGCAAGCCTGCTGGCCGGTCCGGCGGCCGTGATCGCGACACAGAATGACGTTCAGGGATCGCTCGTGATTCAGTTGCTGCCCACGCTGGCGGCGACGGTGAACTTGTGGGCGAATCCGTTGCAATTAACGGCTGACGGCGCGACCCAGGCGGCGCTGCGCGCGACCGTACTGGACGCGCAGGGACGGCCGGTTTCCGACGGGACGTCGGTGACGTTCGCGGCGGAGACGGGAACTCTGAACGGAAGCGGAGACGGACAGGGAGTGCGCCGCCGGAACAACGATCCCGCGCGCACTTCGACGTTGGAGAAATCGGCGAACGGTTCGACTCGCGACGGACGAGGGCTGCTGGATGGTTCCGAGGCCCATGCGCGGAAGTCGTCCGGTTCACTGGATGCGCTCTACACCACCACCACGGTGGACGGCTATGCCTATGCAACTCTGACGAGTCCGACGGTTGCGGGGACGGATGTGGTGACCGCGGAAGTGCAGGGACTGGTGGACAGCGAGACTCTGACCTACGTGGCAGGCGCTCCGGCGCGGATTCAAGTGACGCCGGCGCTGACGGAAATTCCGGCGGATGGCGTCAGCTCAACGCCGGTGCTGTGCCGGGTGACCGACATTTTCGGAAATTCGGTGGGCAGCGGCTTCTCGATTTCGGTGAGTGCGACGCTTGGACAAACGAGTCCGGCCTCGGGTTACACCAATGGGTCGGGCGAGTTTACCACGAACGTGATTGCTTCCCGTCAGCGGGGACTCTGCGCCGTGATCGCGAGCTGCCAGAGCGCGACGGGATACGGCGAAGTGATCTTCACGGCTCCGGCGGTGGCGACGCTCACCCTGACGAGCAGCGTCAATTCGCTATGGGCGAACGGAACGTCGTCGGCGCTGCTGACGGCGCAAGCGCGCGACGCGTATGGATTGTCGGTGGCGGGGATGACTGTGACGTGGCAAGCCGATCCCGGCATTGGAACTCTGGAGCCGATTTCAACGGTGACGGATTCCGCCGGCCGAGCGACCGCGGCATTCCATAGCGGAGCCTCACGGACCGACGAAACCCAGACCGTGACCGCTGAGGCCGGGGCGCATTCCGACTCGCGCGCGATCCACCAGTTGGGAATCACGCTCTCCGCCTGGACCGATGACGACAACCTGCCGGCGGACGGCGTCAGCACGAGCAACGCCAACCTGCTCGTGCGCGAGACGACGAGTGGATTCGCCTTGACCGGAGTTCCGGTCTATTTCGCGGCGACGCGCGGCTCGATCGCGCAACTGGCTCAGACGGATGCGAGCGGCGTGGCAACGGCCGTCTATCGCAGCGGCACGGAATCGGGCACCGTGGAAATTTCCGCGGTTTACGGCGATACGCTGCGCGCGCAGACGATGATGTATCTGACGGGTACGACGGCGGAATCGCTCGCGGTGACGCTCGGACACGATGAACTTCTGGCCGACGGCATCGCATCCACGGCCGTTACGGCCGTGGTGCGCAACGAGGGCGGGTACGTGGTTCCGAATACTCTGGTGTCGTTTGCGACGTCGGGAGCCGGAACGTGCTTCCCGAGTTCGGTGATGACGAACGAGAATGGAATTGCGGTTTCCACCTATCAGAGTGCGGCCTTGTCCGAGGATCAAGCCGTGAGTGTCGAGGTCGTCATTGAACGCGATGACGATGAGAAGCCGATGATGTTGCGCGGCGTTCTGCTGACCGCGTCGGCCGATCAGGTGGAATTGCCCGCCAATGGAACGGCCACGACTCCGGTTCGTTTGGATTTAAGACGGAGTTCGAGTCTGGTGGGAATTTCCGGCGCGACGATTCAGCTTGGAACGAACGCGGGGAGTATTCCCGCGACGGCGACGACCGACGCATCGGGAACAGCGGTCGTGAATTTTCAGGCTGGACTGAACGCCAGCGAGGGATACATCGTAGCCCGCTACGGCAACGTGCTTACCGACACGATTGCCCTGTCACTCTTCGTGCCGTCGGCCAGCCAGATGGTACTCGAGGCAACGCAAACGTCGGTTCTGGCGAACGGAGTGGACTCCACTCCGCTGAGCCTGCTCGTCGTGGATCAGGTGGGGACGCCGCTGGTCAACGCGCAAGTCACTTGGAGCGTTGAGGGCGCAGGAGCTTTGGAATTTGCGAGCACGATCACGGATGCCAACGGCATGACAGCGAACAGCTATCTCGCTCCGGCCGGCTCACAGGACAGCGAAAATCGCATCATTGCGCGCATCGGCGCGATGGCGGATACGGTGCGTATCGCCGCGCGCGGCGTTACGTTGACGGCGACGCCATCGTTGTCTACATTGCCTGCCAATGGTGTTTCGACGACCACGATCTCGGCGCAGCTCCGCGAAACGACGACGATGACGGCAATCGCGTCCGCGGCATTGCAGCTTGGTACGTCGCTGGGTCAGATTCCGGGACAGACGACGACGGACGCTTCGGGCGTCGCCTCGGTTGCGCTGAGGGCGGCCATGACGCCCGGAATCGCGACGGTGATCGTACGCTATGGACCGACGATCAGCAGCACGCTACAGGTGTCCTTCTATGCGCCGACGCCGCAGCGCGTGGCGCTCGCCGCGATGAACACATCGCTGCGCGCCGACGGACTATCGAGCACGACGGTTCAGGCGGCGATTTTTGATGAGATGGACGTTCCGCTGGCCAACGCGCCGGTCGTGTGGTCCGCAATGGGCGGTGCTTTTGATGGAGTGGAGACTCAAACCGATGGATCAGGGGTGACTTCCATCGTCTATACTCCGCAGGCATCCAGCACGGACGCCGCGACGACAATCACCGCTTTGTCGGGAACGGCAACGGGACAGGTGACGATTCTGGAGCGGGGCGTGACCATGAGCGTGACCGCCACGCCGGACAACGTGATCGCCGACGGACGCTCAACCTCGACGATTCAAGCGCATCTGTTCGAAACCACGTCGTCCATTGCCATCGGAAATGTTCCGGTATCCTTTGGGACGACAATGGGCACGATCCCGAACAGCGCCGTCACGAGCAGCAGTGGAATCGCCAGCGCGACGCTGACGTCGTCCACGGAAACGGGCGAAGCGACCGTGACGGTCAGTTACGGAAATCTGCTGAGCGATCAAGCGAACGTGACGTTCGTTCCCTCCACACCGACCCATTTGACGCTGACCGCGTCGCCGACGGTGCTGGTTGCCGACAACGCGTCCACATCGAACATCGTGGTGACGGTGACCGACCAGAGCGGCAATCCGGTGCCGGACAATACGCAGGTTCGGTTCTGGATTCCGCCGCAGAGCGGTTCGATCGAGAACGCCGTGAACACGATCAGCGGAGTGGCGGTAAATACGCTCACGTCGAGCACGACGCCCGGCCCGATGTGGGTCAAGGCGTGGGCGGAATCCAATCCACAGGCGATTGACAGCGTTCAGGTGACCTACATCGTGGGTCCGCCGGCGACGGCAACGCTCTCCGCATTGCACGATACGTTGCGGGCGGACGGCATCACGGTGGATACGATTACGGCGCACATCGTGGATATGGTCGGCCATCCGCTCAGCAACGTGGAGGTGCAATTCACGACGACCATCGGGAATATCACGCAGAGTCGGACGACGGACGTGAACGGCGACGCGCGCGTCGCGTTCTCGTCGTCGCAGACCGGAACGGCGCAGATCACGGCGACCGCGGGCGAGGTGACGGGACGCTACACCGTCTATCTGATTCCGGGAGTGCCGAACAGCATCGAGCTGGGCTACTTCCCGAATTCGGTCGGCGTGCGGGGCAGCGGACGCAACGAAACCCTGCTGATCACGGCGACCGTTCGCGACGTCAACAATAATCCGGTGATTGACGGCACGGACGTTTATTTCAATATCAACAATTCACCGGGCGGCGGCGATTATCTGTCGTCGAACGGGCCGATTCCCACGATCAACGGGCGGGCGACGGTGTCGTATAACAGCGGAACGATCTCGGGAAGCGTTCGGATACGATCCACGTGTCAGGCCATCACGGCTGTGTCCACGGAGATCTTAGTCTACGCTGGTCCGCCGTTCATCGGTTCGATCCAAAGTCCGTGTGACTCGAGTCATATGTCGCTGGCGTCGTTGCCATGCAACATGTTCGGTATGGACGTCGTGGGTGATTCGGTGGTCATCACGGCGCTGGTCGGAGACCGCTACCGCAATCCGGTGACGCCGGGGACCGCCGTGTATTTCACCACGTCAGGCGGCGTCATTACCACGGCCACGGGCTACACGGATTCGTCGGGTTTCGCGCGGGTGAAACTGTTTTCGGGCAATCCGCTGCCGACGGTCGCACGGTGGATGAACACACTGA
>JAQTRJ010000212.1 GCA_028711875.1 bacterium
GTTCGGTGGCGCTCGATCCCTCCGATCCGAACACGGTTTACATCGGCACCGGCGAAGGTTCGTGGAATGTGGACGCGGTGTACGGCGCGGGAATTTTCAAGTCCACGGACGGCGGCGCGACGTGGGCGGCGACCGGCATGTCGTGGCAGCAGTCGCAATACCGGACTGTGAATCAGATCATCGTGCATCCGAGTAATTCGCAGATTCTATGGGCGGCGACGAATATTCAGGGCAGCGGCGGCGTGTACAAGTCCACCAACGGCGGGAGCAGCTGGACGCGCTATCTATCCGGCGAAGCGAAGGACCTCGACATAGACCCGAGCAACGCGAACACGCTGTATGCGAGTCTCGGCTACCCGTGGGGCGACAGCGGCAACGGCGTGTATAAATCCACCGACGGCGGACTGAGCTGGACTCTGAGTTCGACCGGACTGCCGTCCGGCTCGACGATGGGCCGGATGCGGCTCTCGATCACGCAGAACGCGCCGCAGACGCTCTATCTGGGCGTGGCGAAAACGCTTTCGGCGGGGGCGGGAACGCTGGGAATCTACAAGTCCACCGACGGCGGCGCGACGTGGACGCAGCAGGCGAGCACGCCCAACATGTACGGCGGACAAGGGTGGTACAATATCGTCTGCGAAGCGCACCCGACGAATTCCTCGATCGTCTATTCGTCGGGCATTGACATCTACAAGTCCAGCGATTCGGGCGTGAACTGGACGCAGAAATCGTACTGGTACTATTCCAGCGGAAATTCGCAGTACGTGCACGCCGACCACCACGCGCTGGCGTTCAAGCCGGGCGATCCGAACACGATTATCGAGGCGACCGACGGCGGGCTGTTCCGCTCGACCAACGGCGGCGATACCTGGACGAACATCAACAACGGGCTGGTGACGTTCCAGTACTACGGGATGTGCGACGACGCGCTGCAGCCCAACGTGACGTTCGGCGGAACACAGGACAACGGCACGAATAAATATAACAACTCGACGACGCACGTTCAGGGCTTGAGCGGCGACGGCGGCTACTGCAACGTGGATTTCACCAATTCGTCCACGGTCTACGCGTCCACGCAGAACGGCGGCCACTACAAGTCCACCGGCGGCGGAGCCTACGGGACGTTCTACAGCATTCAGAGCGGCATTTCGGGCAACGGCGCATGGGTCACTCCGACGGCGATGGATCCGACCAACGCGAACGTGCTGTATACGAGCACCAAACGCGTGTATCGCACGACCAACGGCGGATCCAGCTGGACGGCGATTTCGGGCGACCTCAGCACGCAATATATCAGTACGATCGCGATTGCTCCCTCGAATCCCGCCGTGATTTTCGCGGGCTGCGAGAGCAACGGACAGGTGTGGAAGACGACCGACACCGGCGGATCGTGGACGCTGGTCAATTCGGGTCTTCCCTACCGCTACATCACGCGCGTGGCGGTGGATCCCAGCGACGAGGCGATCGCGTACACCACGGTTTCCGGTTACGGCACAGGACACGCGTGGAAAACGACCAACGGCGGAAGCTCATGGTCGAACGTTTCGACCGGCCTGCCGGACGTTCCGTGCAACGTGATCGTGGTGGATTCGCACACGCCGAGCACTCTGTACGCGGGCACGGATTTGGGAGTGTACGCCAGCACGAACGGCGGCGCGTCGTGGTCGGACTTTTCGACGGGCCTGCCCAACGTGGTGATTGACGGTTTGGCTCTGCATCCGACGTCGGGAATGCTGCGGGCGGCCAGCCATGGCCGAGGCATGTGGGAGACACCGACGTCGGCGCCGACGCTGACGGTGATTTCACCCAACGGCGGCGAGCAGTGGATCACCGGCATCGCGCAGACGATCACGTGGGGCACGGGCGGCATAGGCGGCAACGTTCTGATCGAGATCAATCGCGATTATCCATCCGGAAGCTGGGAGACGATCCATCTCTCGACGGCCAACGACGGAAGCTATTCGTGGACGGTGACCGGCCCGACGACGAGCACGGCGCGGGTGCGGATTAGTTCGTTGTCGCAGCCGGCGCTGACCGACGTGTCCAACAATGATTTTTCGGTGACGAGTCCGCAGCTCACGCTGGCGTCGCCCAACGGCGGCGAAACGTGGATCGCGGGAACGTCGCAGACGGTGTCGTGGACGCTGACCGGCGCGACGGGGAACGTGGTGGTGCAGATCAACCGCAGCTATCCGTCGGGGAGCTGGGAAACGGTGACGACGACGTCGGCTTCGAGCTACGCCTGGACCGTGACCACGCCGACCAGCGACGCGGCGCGCATGCGCGTGTATCTGCAGTCCGTTCCCAGCATCGGCGACACGAGCAACGCGAACTGGACCCTCGTGCAGCCGACGGTCACGCTGGTTTCGCCCAACGGCGGCGAAACGCTTACGCCGGGCAGTCAGCACGCGATCCGCTGGAGCCGGCAATACACGAGCAGCACGGTGAAGGTGGAAATCAACCGCGCGTATCCCTCGGGGTCATGGGAACAGATCGCGTCGGCCGTGAGCGTAGACAGCGTGCAATGGACGGTGGACGCGCAGGCGACCACGGCGGCACGCGTGCGGCTGACGCTGAATTCCTATCCGACGGCGACCGATGTGTCGGCCGCGAATTTTTCCGTCCTCACGCCGACGCTTGCGGTTACCACGCCGAATGGCAGCAACGTGCTGAACGCCGGAACCGCGGCCACGATTCGCTGGACGCGGACGAATCTGGCGGGCGCGTTGAACGTTTTTCTCAACCGCAGCTATCCATCGGGAAGCTGGGAACCGATCGCCGTCAGCGTGACAGCGGATACGTTCGCATGGACGGTGACGACGCCGTACACCAGCGCGGCGCGGATCCGAGTCAGTTCGGCGCTGCTGCCGACGTTTCTCGACGAATCCAACGCGAATTTCACGATCGGCACGGCGCTGGTGCTGAACGCTCCCAACGGCGGCGAAAACTGGACGGTGGGACTGGCGCAGACGATTTCATGGTCACGCTACAACTCGAACGGGAACGTGACCGTGCAGCTCAACCGGAACTATCCTGCGGGAACGTGGGAGACGCTGAGCAGCGCGGAGAGTGGGAGCAGTCTCAGTTGGACGGTGACCGCTCCGGCCACGACGTCAGCCCGAATGCGCGTGTTTCTGACGGGAAATCCGTCGCTGGGCGACACGTCGAGCAGCACGTTCACCATTCCCACGGCGGGACTGGCCGTCACGGCTCCGGCGGGCGGCGAACTGTGGACGACCGGTTCTTCACAGACGATTTCTTGGACGCGCAATAACGCGAGCGGCAACGTGAGCGTGCTCCTCAACCGGAACTACCCTGCGGGAACGTGGGAAACTCTGACGACGGTCAGCGGCAACAGCACCGCGTGGACCGTGAGTGGAAGCAGCACGACGAACGCGCGCATCAAGATTCAACTCACCGCTTCACCCGAGATCAACGATTTGTGCGACGGCGATTTCTCGATCGGCACGCCCACGCTCACGCTGCTCGCGCCCGCGGGCGGCGAAACGTGGCTGAACGGCTCGACCGAAGTCATTCGCTGGTCGCGCGAGTTCGCGCCGGGCGGAGTCACCGTGCAGATCAACCGGCTCTATCCGGGCGGCACGTGGACGACGATCGCGACCTCGGTTACGGCCGATTCGCTGGCGTGGCCGGTGAGCAGCACGCCGAGCGCCACGCATCGCGTCAAGATTTTCCTGACGGCCAATTCCTCCGTGACCGCCACCAGCGCGGGCAATTTCACCGTCGTGACTCCACAGATCGCCGTCACCGCTCCGAACGGCGGCGAATCGTGGATCGTCGGAGCTTCGCAGACGATCACGTTCACGCGCACGAACGCGGCCGGGCCGGCAACGATTCAGCTCAATCGCACCTATCCCTCGGGAACATGGGAGACGCTGGCGACGACGGAAACCGGAAACAGTTTTGTGTGGATAGCGAACGAACCCGCGTCGAGCTCGTGCCGCGTGCGCGTCACGCTCAACGCCGCACCCGCGGCGGGCGACAGTTCGAACGCGAATTTCTCGCTCGTTGGTTCGTCGCTCGCGATCACCGCACCGAACGGCGGCGAGGATCTGATCGTCGGCGGCACTTCGACGGTCACATGGACGCGGCTGAGCGCCGACGGCCCGGTGACGCTGCAAGTCAACCGCAGCTATCCCGGCGGCGCGTGGGAGACGCTGGCGGACACGCTGACCGGACACTCCTACGCATGGAGCGTGACCGGACCGGGCGCGACCGCGGCGCGGATGCGCGTGACATGGAACAGCAATCCAACGGTGCAGGACGTATCGAACGCGAATTTCACCATCACTCAGCCGGCGCTCGCGCTGGGGGTTCCCGACGGCGGCGAAACGATCACGCTGGGCGGCCCGCTCACGGTTCGCTGGAATCGCATCGCCGCCGCGGGCCACGTGACAGTTCGGCTCAACCGAAATTATCCAAGCGGCGCGTGGGAAACGCTGACGACGACGGCGAACGCCGACAGCTTCGCATGGACGACGAGCGGCGCGGCTTCGAGCGCGTGCCGGGTGAAAATCCAGATGTCGTCCGACACCACGATTAGCGACCTGTCCGCCGCGAACTTCTCGATGGTGTCACGCGAGCTGACGCTGACGACGCCTCAGGGCGGCGACACGGTGTACACGGGCGGTTCGAGTGCGGTGGAATTTACCCGTTCGAACGCGAGCGGCAACGTGACCGTGCAGCTCAATCGCGATTATCCGGCGGGTAATTGGGAGACGCTGAGCACGACCGTGAGCGGATCGAGCTACAGTTGGAGCGTGAGCGG
>JAQTRJ010000213.1 GCA_028711875.1 bacterium
GCTTGGTCGAGGCGCGGGGTGCGGAAGTGAATCCTGTCGCTCTCCATCTCTTGTACGGAGAATTGCAGCGTGGACTCCGTGATCCCGCGCGTCTTGAGCGCGTCGCGCAGTTCGAGCAGCCGTTGCTGCCGAAATGCCTCGACGGAAACCAATCGCGGAAACAGCGGAATCCGCGGCACGCCCTTGATCTCGACCCGCGTGCCGCCGCGAACGGAGACGTTCACGTCCTGCCGCACGCTGCCGATGCCGCGCCGCACTTTGCCGGTCGAGCGCAGAATCTGCGAGATCAGTTTTCCCGCCGCCGCCACCTCATAGGGATGATGGAGCGTAGACTCCGTGACCACCTCGATCAGCGGCATCCCCAGCCGGTCGGTGCGGAACTGGATTTCATGGCCGAGGTCGCTGACTTCGCGGCATGAATCCTCTTCGAGTCCGAGTTGGATAATCCCGAGCCGCCCCGTGCCGAAGGGCACGCTCCCCGTCACGCCCATCAGCGTCGTCCGCTGAAATCCCGTCGGAATCGAGCCGTCCAGATATTGCTTGCGCGCGATGTGCGCCTCGCCCACGATCTGACAGCCGAACAGCATGGCGATTTCCAGCGCGATATCCACCGCCTTTTGATCTATGGGAAAGGGCGGCGTGTCGTCCATCTCGTAGGTACAGACCGTGTCCTTGTTCAGCAGATAGACGATTTCCTTCTTCGTTTTGAACTCCATCAGCGCGCACGGATCGTACTCGCCGAGTTCGCTCAGCGTGGGACGCATGTGCCGCAGCACTTCCGCGTCCACCGCTTCGGAGTACATCCCCGCCGGGCAGTGACAGAACAGTTTTCGTTCGGTCAATATCTGGTGATGCACTTCGAGGCCGCAGCGAAAGCCCAGCGCGGCGTAATCCAGATCGAGGATGTTGTAAGGTTCGAGAACCGAAGGAAGATGTGCCATGGTGAGATTCTGAGGACAAGATAAAATTCGCAGATGCCCGGGGCGGATCGCCACAATCCGGTCAGGCATCCCGGAGGGACCAAGACATTAACCTATTAAGATGCGAAGAAACCCTCAAAAAAGCAACTCAGCCCCGGAGAAGTCAGCCCCAGCTTGCGCCGGGGCTGACAGAATCACACCATTCAGGTCATCTTAGTTCCGCACAGCCGTGACTATGTAGAACCGCGTTTCGTAGGAGCTTGCTTCGCCGATCAGGGTACAAGTCGGATCGGTCACCACCACCGGCGTGCCTTCGTAGACTCCGGGAATGGCCGAGGAATACACGTGGTATTCGTCCGCATCCGGTACCGCCGTCCAGCGCAGAATCAGGTCCATGCCGTCCGGGAAGACCGTCAGTCCGGTCACGGGATTGATCGAAGCGCCCATCCAATTCACCGCCGCCGAATTGGAAACCGCCGATTCTCCCTCTGAGAATTGCGCGGTTACCGTGTAGGTATAGGTATCGTACGGCAGAGCGGACAGGTCGTCGGAATAGGTCAGCGCCTGCACCAGCGACGCGATCTGCCCGCCGTCCCGATAGATCGTGTAGCCCAGCAGCGTCGAGGCCAAAGCGCCCGAGGATGGCGACTGCCAATCCAGCACGGCTTCCGACCCGACAATTTCCGCAGTCAGGTGCTGCGGCGGGCCGTCCGCCACCACCAGTCGGATTTGGACATCGTCCACGTACCAGCCTTCCAGCCCGCCGCCGCTGTCGCTGCCGAAGCGGAAACGAATCTGCACGTCACCGCTGTAGGCGGCCAGATCGCAGACCACCGTCGTCCAAGCGATCGCGCCGCTCCAGCAGGGCGTGCCGCTGGTCAGCGGCCCGCTGTAGGGAGTGCTGCCGCCGGCCATGTAGCGGACAATCTTATTATAGCCGCCCGTCGTCGGCGTGAGCCGCGTCCACGCTCCGCCGCCCGCGGAAATTTCCACGATGCCGCCGTCATAGGCCGAGTCGGGATAATAGCTCGAAACCTCCGCGTCAATCTTGTGCCGGAAGCTCAGTTCCGCGTGACCGGGAAGATTGATCGTCGGCGTCATCAGCACGGCGTCCATGTGGCTCGCGTAGTTGCCCGTTCCGCTGTCGCCGCACTTCCAGGCGTGAGTCGGTGACGAATATTGCTCCGAAGAAATATGCCACTGATCGCTCCAGTCCGTCTGATTCGCCGCGTGCGTCCAACTGCCGGAGCCGTTCTCGATCGCGTCGGAAAATCCGCCAATGGTCATTTCCAGAATCATCCGTTCCGTGCGGCCGCCCGCCATCGCCATGTCCAGATAGAAGAACGCGCGATCCATCGCCGGAGCCGACGGTGAAATCGTCACCTCGTAGTCCGTGAGATGGCCCGATTGCGCCGGATTCAGCGTGGCTAAAGTTCCAGTCGCCTCGGTGATTGTGGCATACTCATAATCCGTGCTGAGTGTGCCGACCAGCGTGCTCGCTTCCGCCGAACCGTCGTTCAGAAGCGTCAGCGTAAGCCCCACCGATTCGCCCGCGTCCATCACGCCGTTTCCGTTGCCGCTTGCATCGTCCACCAGCGTCGTGGAAATGCTTAGCACCGGCGCATGCGCCTCGATGGTAAAGAGGTCCGTCCACTCGTTCAGCTCGTCGTCGGTGGCCGTGACGTCCACCTGAATCATTTCGCCGTCGGGAACGTCGGACGCGATGATCGCTTCGAAGCCGTTGGGCATCGTGACCTGTCCGCTCGCGGGAATCGTGCCGTAGCTCTCCGCGTTGTCGGTGATCGTCAGGTACGGATTCGCGCTCGCGATCGTCATCGCGACTCCCAGCGCATCTTCGCTGCCGATGTTCGATTCGGTCAACGAGATATCCAGGGTCTCTCCGAAATCGGCCAGTCCGTCGCCATCGCCGCCCGCGAGATCGCTTACGTCCTCGGCGGACGTGCTCAGGTACGGTCCGGCATTGGGCACGATCTGAATCGTCGAGATCACCGGAACTCGGCTCTGCCGCGTGATCACGATATCCGCGTCGCCCGGCAGCGTGAAGGCGGAAAAGTTCAGAGTCAACGATCCGCTCGCGTCCACCAATCCCGCCGCGATCAGGTCGCCGTCATAGCTGAGTCCCACGTACGAGTACGCCTCCGCCGTCACCGTGATCTGCGTTTGTCCGACCAGAATCTGAGCCGGATATGACACGGTGTTGGCCGTCGGGACTCCGAGGAACGTCGAGAGCGACGGATCGCCCATCAGCATGTAGACTTCCCAATAGTAGTTGCTCAGGCTCGATCCGGCTTGCGTCACCGCCAGATTTCCCGCCATGATGAAACCGTACTGCGTCGTGTACCAATTCTCGAACGCTTCGCTGTGGTCGTGGAACATTCCGTCGTAGGCGCCCCGCGCCGTTGCGCTGTAGGTGGGATCCACCACAATGCTCGCCCGATAACCCACGCCCCACCAGTAGTCCTCATCCCAGTAGCTGTAGTTCGAGGCTCCGATGTAGCCAATCGCGCCCTTGTTCACTCCGCGCAGCCACGCTTCGCCAAGACAGGTCGCTACCTGATAGCTGTTGGTCAGGCAGCAGTTGCCCACCACCGTTCCGTATTTATGAGCGTTCGTGAGGCCGGAGACGTCGGAGACGGTGAAGCTGGGATCGGACCACGACGTCTCGCCGCCGTGGGCGGTGTAGTTCATGTAGGCGCGGCCGTCGCTGGCGTTGGCGATAATCAGCGCGTCCGAGCTGCCCGAAGCCGGATAAAGATAGGTGTTCGACGTGATTCCGTGTGCCGAATTGAAGTAGTACGTTGTCCCGTAGCTGATCTGTCCGTTGGCCCAGACCGGACCGTAGTTGCTGTCCACGCCGCCGATCATCACCACTCGCCCAAGATAGCTCGGATCGGGCATCTCGTAGCGTTCGTACTCCAGCGTCTTGTCAATCTGTGGCTGCAACTCCGCCGTCGTCCGCGCCGAGAAGCGCCCGAAGTAAATTTCAGGCAGATAGTTCGACAGACCGTCCAGCCGCACATAGTGCAAGTCGGTGTAGTGAGCGTCGGTTTGGCCGCTGTAGACGGGAACCTGTCCCGTGTCGCCGACGAACAGCACGAAACTCGGAGCGGGAGACTCCGGCGTGCCCGCGTTATAGAGTCCCTGCAGATAATTCTTGATGCTCGTCGTCGTCGAGCCGACTTCCGCGCTGCCCACGTAACCGACGATCACATCGTATCCCTGCTGCGTCTTCCACTCGATGAACGGCGCGAGCTGCGCGGAGAACATGGAAGCCGACACGATCACGTACTTCACCGGATACTGAACCAGGTCTTCGTCCAGCGAGTTCGAGCGGCGGTAGTTGAGCACGTATTGGGAATAAGCCGACTCGAAAAACGGCGAAGCCGTTCGCTGCCGCAGATAGTCCGTGGCCGCGCGGTCGCCACCCGTGAACCGCACGTCAATTTCAAAATCATTGAAGGCGCGCAGCGTGTGATGCGCCGGATCGTACTGCACGGCTTCCACCGTCAGCGCGAATAACCGCAGCCCGCGCATGATGCCGAGTTCTTCCACCGAGACCAGCGGGCGCGAGCCGTAGCCATCAGTCAGATAGGCCGCCGCGTTATAGGCAAATGGAACGTCCTCGGGCGATTGGCTCTTCGAGAGCGACGGCTGCGCCGCCAGCACGGGATACTGAATCCCCCGCATCGGCAGCAAAATC
>JAQTRJ010000003.1 GCA_028711875.1 bacterium
ACGTCCCCCTTGAACGCGCGCAATTTCGCACTCGGCTCGTCGGCCATCTTGCCGATCCGCTGCAGGGCATAGCCCGCCGCCGTGATCCTCAGCAAGGCTCCCGTCGAGAAAATGTCGGCAAAGCTCTTGCGGGCCTTCGTGAACGGCTGCACCAGCGCGTCCACCGCCGCCCCGCCCGCCTCCTTGACCCCCTTCACGATCACCTGCTTGCTCGCGGGGTCAATCTCCAGCGTAAAACTGAGTGTCCGATTTCCTTCCGGCATGATCTTCTCTCCCCCTGCTCGCGGGGGGATTAAGGGAGTCACCTTACCGTCTTCGTAGCGACACAGCTTGCTGTGTCTTCTTCGTAGCTGCAAACGGCAGTTTGCCGTCTTGCATTCTTCGTAGGGGCGGGTTAAGGTACTCCGCAACCCGCCCGCTCAACCTTGTCATTCTGGACACCGCTGTACTCGGCGGGCGTCCAGAATCTCATTTCCGCTTTCCGCTTTCTGCTTTCAGCTTTTCCTGTCCACCGGCCGATACGCACTCAGCGGCTCCGAGAGCACCACGAACAACAGCACCTCGTCGGCCGGGCTGTTCTCGATCTCCGCTAAGCCCCGGAAGTCTCCGCCGCAGGCGCGGGCGGCGATGTGATACCAGAATTCTCCGGTCCGCCAGTTCCCGCCACCGCTTCCAGAAACGAGTTCAGGGTAGCGCTGAGCGAGAGCTTCGTAAGTTCGAGCAGGGCCGGATGCAAGGTAAAAAAATCGCTGAGCATCACCCCCAGATCGTCGAAAATCTCCAGGCTGCCCACGTCGTCCTCTGTCACCGTCACCGGCTGCTTGTCCGCGTCGGTCAGCGCGATCGAGAGCAGCGTGGCCAGCGCTTTGGGCGTCGCCGACAGCGACAGCTTCCCGTCCGGCATCAGCTCGGCCCACGCTTCGCTCGCCTTGAACGTCTCGAGCCGCGCCATCTGCGAGACGGTCAGCTTCCGCAGATAAACGTCCTTGCCCGCGATCACGTACTTCGCCGTCTGCGTCAATGGATCAATCATGTTCTATCTCTCCGTAGGGTCACGACCTGTCCCGTCTTGTAGCGACACAGCTTGCTGTGTCTTCTTCGTAGATGCAAACGGCAGTTTGCCGTCCGCATTCTCGTAGGGGCGGGTTAAGCCTGCGCAACCCGCCCATCTTCCGCCGAGCAGGGACTGTGTCCCTGCCGGAATCTTATCCTTCGTAAATCTCGTACGGCCGATAGGTCCCGACCGTGATGATTCCCAGCCGCACCGGAATCACGCTGTCGGCTCCGCCCTCGAACGGAATTTCCACCTCGGGCACGATCCGCACCTTCCGCATCACCACGATCTTCTTGCCCAGCACGCCCATCGGCACCACGTACTTGGCCGCGAAATACTTATCGCGGGCTTCGTGGAGAATGAAATCCATCTCGGCCTTCGACACCTGCATCAGCGTGGTTTGGAGTTCGATCTCCCGGTTCCCGAGATGGATTGCCCGCTGGATATTTTCTTCGTCGAAACTGTACTCCACTCCCGCGCTGTCGCGGAACTTCGTTCCGGCCAGCGCGCCCGCGCACAGCCACGCCGTCAGCGCGTAGTCGTCGGCGTCGTTGAGCTTGACCACCGCCCCGATCGTCCGCGCCGTCGTCAAAGCCGAGATCGTGAAGTCGTTGGCTGACAGCGCCGAAAATGCTTTCTGCTCGGCCGCCGCGTCCTGCGCGAAGATGTCAATGTCCAGCGTCCCGCTCGCTCCGAACGGCTGCTTGACATAGCCCGCCGCCGCCACCGCGCCGTAGGTCGAGAGCTTGACCGCTTCCGCCGCCGCATTCGCCTTCAGGCTGGCGTGATCGCAGTACGGCTCCTTGGTCGAAGCGTACTCCACCAGATAGAGCTTGCCGCCGCCCCGATGGACCCGATCCTCGTTGAGTTCCAGATCTGCTACGATGGACATGATTCGTCTCTCCTATTTCGCTTTTCGTATTTTCGCTTTTTCCCGCCGAGCGGGGTCGCCGACCCCGCCGGAATGTATCCGCTTCCCGCCGAGCGGGGTCGCCGACCCCGCCGGAATGGATCCGCGGCTCAACTCGGCAGCTCCGTGCTCCGCGCGTAGCTCGTCCGCCAGATCATCTGCCAGACCAGCCGTCCGGTCTTCTCGTCGCCGAGTAGCACTCCGTCGCGGACGAATTGCAGCGGCTCCATCTCGATCTGCCCGCAGCGGTTGTTCAGCAGCGTGGCATAGACCGCTTGCGACAGATCATAGACCCCTTTGGCCCCCTGCATCAGCACTTTCAGATCGCGCAGCCGGTCGGTAAGGATCCAGACCTCGAAATCTTCCTCGCAGCGTGCCAGCCACCCGGTTTCCGTACGGGCGTTCGGATCGCCTTCATTGCCGTTCCCGAAAACGGCCAGCGCCGGAATTTTGACCTCGCAAATCCATGTCGCCAGCTCGTCCAGATTTCCCACTTTGCCGTTGTACTGTTCCACGGCCCGGAAATAATCGGGAACCAGCGCCGACTTCAGCGTCGTGGCGATCGCGGCCTCAATCTGCAGCGGCGTCAATCCCATCGCTTATCTCCCGCCACTTCGTGGGGGATCAAGGGGGGGTCTCCGTTTTCTCATTTCTCATTTCTAATTTCTGCTTTTCTTACACCGCTCCCTCGTCCATCCACCGCCGGATCCGCGGCACCATCGTCTGCTGGATATCCTGCTCGGGCGGCTCGATAAACGGCCGGGCCGGCAGCGTTACCGATTTCAACAGCACGAACAGCGGCTTGGGATCCCCGCCCTCGACCCGCTGCATGATCAGCGGGGCTTTCCCGTCCCGCTTGAGTAAAAACGTGTCGGCAAAACTTCTCGCTCGCCGGCCCCGTGCTTCCGCCGCAATCGGAATCGTCAGCGCTTTGGCCGTCCGCGGCACGATCGTTCCGCCGTATTCGTGGATGAAGGCCCGCTTGTCCTGCGTGAACACCACGGCCTCGTAGCCCTTCCCGTGGCGGCGGATCGAATTGTAGAGCAGTCCCTGATCAATCAGCGTCTTCTTGCCGGTCTCCTGCGCTCGCCGCGATAGCGGCCATGGGATCGGTCTCCCCCCGCTGCGGAAATTCCGCAGTACCGAGCGTTCCAGGTCCGCCGCCAGTGCCGTCACCAGCGGCCCCGGCATCACGTCCAGCGGACTGGCCGTCTCCTCCGCCAACCTGCTCACCGATCCCGGCCTCAGCGTCAGGATCAGCATCGTTGGATCGTCATTCTGAACTCCACCACGCTGTCATTCTTCAGGCCGCCGCCGTTGTCGGTCTCCCGACCGGCAATGACGCGGCCTGAAGAATCTCTCTTTTTTCCCTCCGCTCGCGGGGGGCGGGATTAAGAGAAAGGTTTCCGCTTTCAGTCTTTTCATCCCATTATCCCCGACAGCTCGTCCCGCGTCATCTTTCGTCCATTGGCCGAGTACGTCGGGCTACGATTCTCGTTCGCTGCCGGCGGCACCGCGATTCCCGGATCCACTTCGCCCTTAGCCATCTGCTCCAGCCAGTGCACCGCGTCCTTATAATCATTCCGTCGGCCCTCGGGCACCGTGCCTCCGCCCCGGCTGTAGCCGCGATAGAGTGTGATGATCACTACTCGCAGTTTCAGATCCGCGCTGATCGCCGCCACCGGAATTGTTCCGTACCGCCGCCGCAGATAGCCGTCCACTTCGCGGCTGGCCGCTTCCGCCGCCTGCCCGAACAAATCGGCATCCACCTCGGTCGGATCGCTGCCGTCCTCATTCGGCTCCGAAAAAATCCGAATCAGGCTGGCCTCGCTGATCAGCGTCAGACAATCGTCCGCCTCGATATAGGAATCGTACGTCGCCATCGGCTACTCGCTTTGCGGAATCGCGATTTGCTTGTCCATCAGTCCGCGTACGATGGTCTCTTTCTTCACCGAAACCACCTGCAGCCCGTTCTCCGATCCGACTTTCTGGACCTGCTCGTAGGGGAGTTTCATCCAGTTCTCGAAGAGGACGGAGTCTTCGTTCGGCGGCGTCTGCGGGGGATCGCTTTTCTTCTGCTCCACCGCCAATTCCTTCTCGACCACGTCCGCCATCAACGGCGTGACCGGCCGATTGAAACGCGCCACCATCTCCCGCGTCACGAGCTCGCCTCGGAATCCCTCGAGACCGGCGGCGGCCTTCCGTTCGGGCTTGGTCAGCGGCTCTTCCGCGATCTCGTAATAGTTCCGGCCCGGCTGGTGGGTCAGCGCCTGTCCGCTCGCGTCCGTCCCCCGCCGATAATCGTTCCGGCTGCTGTTGGCAACCAAGATCAGCTTCGCCATGATCGTCTCCTTGTCCTTTGCTATTGCCGATTCGTTATCGTTTCGTGTAGCATCGTCATTATCATTCTCTGATGGCCGCTCGCCGTTGTCGGTCTCCAGACCGGCAATGGCGCGGTTGGCTTTTTGGCGTCTTGGCGTCTTGGCCTCTTCATATCGTCCGGGCCGGAGCGAACGGGCTTTTCACGTCACCCATCCGCCCCGTATCCCGGTCCGAAATCCCCTGCCGCTCGCCGTTGTCGGTCTCCCGATCGGCAATGGCGCGGCGCTGAAGAATCTCTCTCCCGGTGAACGAATCCGCTTTCAGCCTTTCAGCGTTTCAGGCTTTCAGCTTTTCGATTCGTTCACCAGCCTATCACTCCGCCTCGCACCGTCACCCCACTGCCCGGCGTTCCGGTGCTGTCGTCTTCTTCCATCACCGCGCGCAATTGCAGATCGTAATATTTCCCGGTCTCGCTGTACGGCACCACCAGATAGGTCGTGTCGCCCACCGCTCCGTGCGCGATCACCGTCGCCCAGCTTGTGTAGGATCCGCCCGGGAACCAGCGGTGGCGTTCCTGCAATTTGATCGAGTCGGGGACCACATACGTCGCCAGCGAATCTGCCGCTAGCCAGTAGATCACTCCGCCGTTCGGCTTGTCGTGAACCGTGATCTTGTTCCAGTACGCGCTCGCCGTCGTGTCGCTCGCGCTCGAGGTACTGACTTTCGCCAGCGGGTCGCGGTGCATCAGACTCTGCTCGAGGTAGCGAACCTGCTTCCCGCCCGGCACCCCCTCCTGAGCCATCCCGATCAGCGGCACCAGCAGCGCGATCAGGATCAGCAGCAGCAGCATCCCCCCTCCGCGTGCGGGGGGGCAGGGGGGGGTTCTGTATGTCTTCATCGCTCGTCCTTTCTCATTTCTGATTTCTGATTTCTGCTTTTCGGGAAAACGGGGGCGGCCGCTGTCATCGGACCAAGGAGATTCCCATGTTGCGGTTTCTCGGCCGCCCCGTTCCCATTTCTTTTCTCCCCCCGTAGCATAAGGGGGGATTAAGGGGGGTCGCCTCAGACGTTGCTGCCGTCCGAGGCCCACACCAGCTGCCACAGCGTGCCGGTGGACTTGCCCCACTGCTCGGTTCCGAACAGGATTTCGCGGGCCATGAACTGCCGCTCCGGCACCGCCTGCATCGAGAACTCGCCGGCCACCGCGAAGGCGGTGGTGCTCATCTCCGGCTCCATCTCGATCTGCACCGCGATCGGCCGCAGCAGTCCGCCCGGACTCTCCGCGTGGATCTGCCAGTATTTCGCATAATCCCCCACGAAGGCTTTGTTGAGGATCGGAACCAGCCGGTCTTTGTGCGGGTTGTCGCCGAACGTGCCTTCCCGCTTCGAGTCCTTGAGGATCGTGTCCACCGCCGCCCGGTTGTCCGGCCCGTAGATCAGAAACTTCGGCGTGATGTCCAGCGGATCGTTCCCGTCCGGCATCTTCAGTTCGTCGAAATACTGCAGGGCCGCGTACAGATTCTCGCTGGTCAGCGGCAGCGTCGAGAGATTCGCTACCGTCGCCCCGGCGATCGTGTGATCCGTGTCCACGAAATACTGGCCGTCGTAGCCCAGCGTCGTGTGCAGATCGAGACAGGCCTGCTCGGCCAGCCGCTCCCACTTGGCCTGCGCCATCAGCAGCATGTTCTTGACCTTGTTCGCGAACTGGCCGTAGCGGTCGCGGCGGATGTCTTCCGTCAGCAGCAGGATCGTCTTCTCGTACGGCTCGTTCTTCACCGGCCAGGTGAAGGCTTCGATCGCGCCAATCTGCCGTTCGCCGATCCACTTCCGGACCCCGGCCAGGTCCTCCAGCCAGTTGTAGTTCATCGTCTCGACATCCTTGCTGTCGAGCACCGTGCACCAGTCACGGAATTTCGGAACGGCGGCCTTCAACGTGTCGTCCCAGACCACGAACATGGCGTCGGCCACCGCCAGGATGTTTTCTCGATTGAGAATCATCGTATCACCTCGGAGTTATTTTCTTCATCGTTCATCGTTCAGCGATCATCGCTTGGTCAGCTGGTCGGCGTGTTGGAATCCACGTCCAGATCAATCTCGATCCAGACATCGCCGTCGTCGTCAATCGCCACCAGCCGGCCGCACTTCAGGCTGTGGGAAGTTCCGGTCAAGGCTACCGTTTGATTATCGCTCACGTACACCTGCTTGCCGATGTCGGCCGCCGTGAACGTGGTCGCGCTGGCGAACTTGAACACGCCCCGCCGGTGCACGCGCACGTTGATCGCGCCCGAGGCTCCGGCCGAATTGTCGGCCTGCGATTCGCTCACTCCGGCAAACGTCCGGCTGGCCGCGTCGCTGGCCAGCTTGGCATAGCCCGACGTATCTCGGGCTACCAGCGTTCCGCCCGGAATTACAATCAACGTGTAGACCGGCCATTCGCCGATCCGCATTTCCCCCGTGCCCCATTGCACGGTATTCCGATCTTCCGTCGTTGCGCTCATGATCTATCCCTTCCCTTGTTTTCTGTTCTGGAGTGACACAGCTTGCTGTGTCCCGTAGGGGCGGGTTAAGGTAGTCCGCAACCCGCCCGCTGTTCCCGCGCTCAGGCCACGCCTTCCCGCTTGGCTCTCCGGTCCGCCAGCGCTTTCGGATCCTGCTTCGTGCGCGCCGCCACTTCTTTTTCCTTCTCGGTCGGTTCGACCGGGCCGTCCCCCGCCTGCGGAGTGCCCGGCTTGGTCGGGTTCATCGGCATCACCCGCGGCGCGCTCGCCGCCCAGGTCGAGAATCCCGTCGAATCCTTCTTCGCGAATTCCGTCGCCCACGCGCGGGTCGCCGCCACCACCTTGCCCTCGGCCATCGCCGCTTCCACCAGCCTCTCGGCCTTGGCCGCCGCCACTTCGCCTTCGAGCGTGGCCACCTTGGCCGCCAGCGCGCTCTCGCCCTGCCCGCGCGCCTGAATCGCCGCCACATACTCCTCGGACTTGGCCGCGCTCGGCAGCATGAGTTCGTTCCGCACCGTCTCCAGAATCGGATTCGGCTGCGCGAGCGTCTTGATCCGCGCTTCCGTGGCCGCGACCAATTCGCCCAGCTTCTTGGTCTTGGCCGCCGCCGGCTCGCCGGAAGCGTTCGCCAGCTTTTCCTTCAGGGCCGTGATCGCCGTGAGGATTTCGTCCAGCGTGGCCGTCTCCGCCAGCCCGAGGGCCGCTGCGATTTTCTTCAATTCATCCATCGTCGTCTCCTTCGCCGCTAATCGTTGTTCAAGTTCTCTTAAGAAAAATGGATCGTTGGTCAGCCCCGCCCCGAAAAAGACCGCTCCGATTCGGTCTCCCGTTTGTGTGTCCTTGAAATCCAGATCCCAAACCGGAGACACATAGCGGAATTCTCTCCGCTGAATCTCGCCCGCCGCCGTCTCCGTCCATTCGACCCGGCCCCATAGCCCGTCGGCCCGAGCTTGGACTTCGAGAATCCAGCCCGAGGCTCGCGTATCGCCCCAGAAGTGATTGTGCTCATAGTCCACCAAGGCCGGACGGTTCCAGCTCGCGAAATGCGCTACCATTTGCCCGATATGCTCGGCGGTGATATCCATCTCCTCGCCCCAGCCCGGCCCCATTCCCCGGAACTCGTCCCAATGTCCGATCGGCAGTAGATGGATCCACTCCTGAAGTTCCTTCGGCAGCGGTTGAGCCTGTCCGAACCGGTGGCCGCTGGCTTTCATCGCCGCAATCTTCTCGCGGATATTCTTGACTTCCGAATTTCTCATTTCTCATTTCTAATTTTTCCTGAACACCAGCATCCCCTTCCGGAACCGGTCCGCGCTGCCCGCTACGATCTCCGCGTCGGTCACGTCGCCCCACACCTTCACGATCACCGACTGCACTCCCCTCTCGGCTGTCTCGTAGCTCGCGATGTAGTACAGTTCCCGCTCCGGCCAGCCCCAGATCTCCATCGGATCGGACAGCGTCTGCGAAATCAATCCGCCCTGATCCGCAAATCGCGCCAGCACGGCCTCGCTGATCATCCGCGTCCGCCCTTGCTCGTCCGGGATCCCCTCGGTTAAATCCGCTTTCGTCTTCGGTTCGCTGGCCGCTTTGAGTTCCTTCAGTCCGTAATCGCTGAACAGCTTCTCCGCGATCTGATACTGGCTGCGCAGCGCTTCGATCACGCTCGGATCGAGTGCCGCATTGGTATTGAATCCGATATCGGGATTGGCCGGCGATCCATCGTCCAATTTCGGCCGGGTTGTCGAGACCTTTTTCCCCTCGGCCTGCAGACTGAAATCGTCATGCTCGACCACCGTACAGCGGCAGTTGTAACCGTTCGGCGGGAGCCACTCGTTCCAGATCGGATCGTCCTTCCGCGCTACGAATCCGTGCATGGCCGCGTGCGCCGGCCGGACGTCGTCATCTTCCACCGTCACATATTCCCAGTACGGCAATTCTTCCTGCGCGTCCATCCCCTCGTAGAACTTGCCCGCATTGTAGGCGGTGTGTAGGTTCGTGCTGTACACCGTCCGCGCGCGCTCGTCCGAGAGAATGTTTCCTAAAATATCTTCCGCCTTGGTCCGGAAATCCACGAACGTTCCCCCACCTTCCAGTGTCTTCGCGATCTCGCTCTTCAGCTCGTCGAGAATCCGCTGGTCTTCCACATGCGCGATCGTGAAACTTCTCATCCGGAAAAAGTCCAGTTCGATATTCGATCCGCCGTAGTCCTCGACCTCCGCCCACTTCCCCGCCCGACTCCCCTCCACTCTGTGGGGGGGCTGGGGGGGGTGACTTCCGCTTTCCGCTTTCTGCTTTCTGCTTTTCTTAGTTTCCCGCCGTCCGAACTCCATCCCGGCCGCGCTCCCCCGCTGCAAACTTTCCGAGAGATCGGTCACGAAATCTGCAGGAGTGATCGCTGTCAGCGTTTCGAAATCGGAAGCGTCCCCGGCCGCGCGGATTTTTTCCAGCAGCTCCAGGCCTCGCACTCCATAGACCCGTTTGGCTTCGCGGATCCGCTCTTCGATTTCGCTGTCCGTCTGCACTTGTCCCGGCATGTTATTCGCCCCCATCAACGGGGGCCACCCGAAAGGGTGTTTCTCCCCTCCGCTTGCGGGGGGGATATCATTCGCCGAGGCGGGCGTCCTCGCCCGCCCGGAATCTTTCTGTCTCCCCTCCACTCTGTGGGGGGGCAGGGGGGGGTGATTCCGCGCCAGCGACATCGGCGTGGTTTTGTCCGGACTGATCGGCAGACCATAATCATCCGCCGTTCCCGGATTGAGATTCCAATCGAAAAACGTTGCCGGAGAAATCGGCCGCATCGGTTCTTCGCCGTCTGCCGTTCCCGGCCGTCCGTACTTTTCCTCAAAATAGGCTTGGCTGAACTGGAATCCCATCCGTTGTAGCCGTTCATCCATCAGCAACTCCGCCTGCAGATCCGTCTCCGGATCGGTCACGATCGCAAGTTTCGGATAGCCCGGCTGCTCGCCCCAGTTGAAAATCACGTAGGGTTTGATCAGCTGCTCGCTGATCGCTTCGCCGATCTCGACGGCGTCCGCTTCCACCAGTTCCTGTCGGATTCCCTCGTGGACTTCCCCCAGCGCCATCGTCCCTTTGCCCAAATCGCTGCCCTGACTCGTCAGGGTCTCGCCCGTGATCGCAATCGAAATCTCCCGCTCCAGAAACAGCATCGCTCCTTCGAACAGCGTCTTCCCGCCCGCGCTATGGGCCGTCTGCACGATCTCGATCAGCATGTCCGAGGGAATCACTCCCGCCCCGTCGGTGGCAATCGCCTGCACCGCTTCTTCGAGGGCCGCGATCTGCTCGTCGGGGGTTCCCTGCGGATATTTTCCGAACACACTCGGATCGCCCCATCGTTCGCAGCTCGCCAGCCAGTCCATCCACAGCAGGTTCCGCATCAGCCAGCGGCCGGCGCAGCCCCACACCAATCCGTTCTTGGCCTTCAGCGTCTCGCCGTGTTCCGTGCTGTACACGACCACAAACTTCAGCGGATCAATCGGATCGCCCTGCAAATTATTGGCGTCCGTGATCAGCCGCAGCTGCTCGTCCGACTTCTGATAATCGAACGTGAACTCCGTTCCCAGCCGCGGCACCAGCGCCATCGGCTCGGTCGCGGTCAGCGTATTCCGCCAGATGATCTCGCAGGCCGCCAGCGGCTTTAGCCGCGCGTCCTGAAAATGGCGGATCGCCCGCCGCAGATCGAGCCGCGCCATCATCGCCTCGACCGATTTGGCAATCGTCTGCGCCAGCGGGGATTCATCGGCCGCTTCCACCCTCGTCTGCTTGCCGGTCACCGCCAGCCGCCGTTTCCGCAGCAGTCCCCCAAACCGGGGATCGCGTTCGATCTCCTCGGCCAGCGCCATCAGCGTCCGCAGGTTTCCGGATCGCGCCGACTGCAACGCCGCCCGAATCTTGGCCGGACTGTCGAACTGCCCGAGCATCCCCCAGTTCCGGTGGGCCAGCGGCACCCGTCCGGCCCGTCCCGAAGGCGGGCGGGGCGGCATGACCACTGGATTTCCGTTGGCGTCATAGAGCAGCGACATATTTCAAATTTTAAGTTTTACGTTTGAAGTTTTCTTCACAGCGCCTTCGCCAGATCCCGCCGTGCTCGGACCTGCTTATATTTCCGGCCCAGCCCGCTCGACTCGAACGGCTTCAAATAACCGACTCCCATCTCGAACGCGTCCGGCCCGTCGTCGTCCACGCTGCTCGATGGGAAATAGCAGAACTGCTCAACCAAGGTATCCTGATCCGTATGGTGGCGGAGAAAAAACAATCGTCCATTTTCCGCCAGCGGCTGGATCCCTTGAATGCGGATTTCCTTTTTCGTGATCTGCCGGTCTATGCACTTTACCAAAATCGCCAGTCCCCGGCTCTTGGCCAGCCGCAGCAGTTCATCCCGCACCAACAGCTGGAATCCGATGGTCTCGATCAAAATCACGTTCGGACGGAATTCCACCCACTGCCGGAGCGCCTCCAGACACATGTCGCGGATCGTGGCGATCCGCACGAAGGCGGCCCGGCAGTAGTAATTTCCTTCCCGGACGTCCTTCGACAGCGTCAAAACCGCCTTACAATTGCTGGTGGATTTTTCCCGCGCGCTCGGATCAATGATGATCGCTGTCACACAGCCCGCCGGCAGATCGCTCGCATTGTAGTACCGCATCCATTCCGAGCGGAACATCGCCCCCACCGGCTCGGCCACGTCCATGAATTCGGTATTGAACGCCGTCGAACCGATTTCGGCCTTCTTCGCCTGGAGTCGCTCGAGCGGCCACAGCCCCGGCCAACTGCTCTCGCCGTCGGCATTGATCGCCTTGAACCGGAACCGCCTACAGAGCGGCGGCTCTTCCGCATCGTCGTAGGTCCATTCCGGATCGAGCAGCAGTGTGGTCGCCGACTTCTGTCCGAGGTTCGTGCACAGCCAGGCGGCCGTTCCGCCCGCCGCCAAAGCCGGAATCACGCTCTGCAGCCACCACCGGAGGAGCTGCTTGACCCGTTTCGGATTCCGCACCAGCTCTTCGTCTTCAATGTCGTCGGCCAGAATGAAGTCCGGCCGCTGCGGCCCTTTCTTCCGCCCGCGAATCACCCCTTCGCGGCCGATCGCGATCAAATGCGCGCCGCTCCGCTTCAGCCGGAATCCCCGCTCGAAACTCCAGAAGGCCGTCTGCTGATCGCCGAAGTCCTGCCTGAGCCGCTCGTTTTCCTCGAACTCGAGAATAATCGCCAGCGCCGACTCTTCGGCCGTCTCCTGCGTCTTGCCGATCAGCACGGCGAACATGCGTTTCCCGTACACCAAACACCAGGAGGTGAAAATCTGCCCGATCGTCGTCTTCGCCCAGCCGCGCGGCAGCCGATCCACCGAGACTCCCGGCTCCTGCAGCAGATCCACCAACGTATAGTGAACGTCCGCCGAATCGTTCGTGAAGTAGTGCGGGAAATAAGTTCGCGCGTAAAACCAGAAATCCTTTTCCCCCTGAGCGATTCGTTTCGCGCTGTCCCCCGGTTCGCTCGCGAGCGGCGTGGCCGCGTGCCGAATCCGCGCCACCAGAGCGTCCACGCGCGTCTGCGCTTCGCGGTCCGTCATCCGCCGTTTGGTTCGCAGCTCGCTCATCGTTTGTCTTTCCCCGCCTGCAGCCAAACCAGAAAACCCTGCAGCACGTCGCCCAACTGCCCCTTGAGTTCGTCTCGCCGCGATACCGCCAAATATTCGACCAGCAGTTCCATGGTTTTCACGGCATGGCCCAGGAAGTAAGAATCGCCGCGCGCCTTCTCGACCATCGAGAGCAGCTTCTGAGCGTCGTCCACCGCCCCCTTGGCCGGACGTTTGGCGGCTCTCACGTCGTCGGCAATATCCGAAATCACCTTGCGGAGGATCACTTCCACGTCGGCCAGCAAGGCTTGCGGACCAGTCTCCTTAAGCCCCCGCAGGGCTTCCCAATTCCCTTCGGCTCGCCAGCGTTCGAGGGTCGTGTGCGAGACCGGGATTAAGCCCCGCACTCGCATTTCGTGCAGGCTGATTCCCTGTTCGACATACAGCATCCGCGCCGCCATGAACCAGCGGGCCCGCGTCGGACTGCTCTTCGGAAGGATCCCGATCCCGCTCCCGATCTGCTGATGATCGTCTTTCTGATTTCTGATTTCTGATTTCTGATTTACGGCTTTCGGCCCCGGCTTCTGCGGCGGCGCGTAAACTTTCCCCCTGCTTGCGGTGGGACTAAGCGGGCTCTCTTTCTTCGCCGAGCCGTGCGTCCCCGCCCGGCCGGAACCTTCCCGCCGAGCCGGGTCGCTGACCGTAATCCTCCGCCGAGCCGGGTCGCTGACCCGGCCGGAATCTTTTGACGTCTTGGATTTTTCCGCTTTTCGCATTTTCGCTTTTCGGATTTATCCCCGGCACACCTCCACAAACGTCAAATCCCGGCTCCCGTCCGCCATCAGCGATTGATAATTCTGAAAACACGCCGGCGTCACGTTCTCGACGTATCTCCCTTCCAGCGGTCGCACCGTCGAGCGATCCGTCGTTTTCCAGACCTGCGTCAGAATGAACCCGATGAAGGTCGTGCAGACCCGCTGATCGAGACCTTCATCGAGGATTCTCCACTCCGGCGGCAGGTTCGGGAACAGAATGTGAATCCAGATATTGAACAACTGCAGGACGTCGTAGCCCTTCCCCACGTTCTCGTCAATCACCCGCTGCAACGTTTCCAGTTGCACCGGCCCCCAATTCTCCTGGAACCGATACCGCACGATCACCCACGGATGATCGAGCTGCTCGGGATTCAGCCGCTCCTTGACCGCCACCGGAGTCGTCCCAGAGAACCATTCATCTTGCGTATCCAGTATCCGGCCGTGCGTATTCCACAGCGCCTTCGCATTCAGCGGATGCGGATAGAGCTGCTTCTGCGCGTCGTGCAGTGCCCGCTTGAATCCCCACCACTTCACGAGATCCACCGACGGCGGCCAATACCGCGACGGAAACCGCGTCAGCAGCACATCCCCCGGCCACAACTCGTTGCCCGTGACTATCATTCCCTACCTCCGTAGCGCCGCATGGCTATGCGGCGGGTTAAGGTACTCCGCAACCCGCCCGCCACCTTCCATCGCCGAGCCGGGTCGCCACTTCCTCGCCGAGCCGGGTCGCTGACCCGGCCGGAATCCTCCGCCGAGGCTGGCGTCCCCGCCTGCCCGGAATCCTTCCCTCTTTCAGCTTTCCACTTTCCGCTTTCGAATTCCCTATCCCCGCCCGCGCTGCGTCGCCAACTGCGTCACCCGGCCGTGCACCGTCTCCAATCTCGCCTTCAATTCCGTAATATCTCGAGTGTGCCCTTGAGTCCGCTCCTCCAGAGCCGCGATCTGGCCGCCCTGCGTCCGGCTGTTGTCCAAAAGCTCCTTGACGTCGCTGGTCAACCCGCGAATCCAGAGCTTGACGAGCGAAACGGATACGCCCCAGAGCAGGACCAAGACCCCGCCCAGGATCCACAGCTCCGTCCCAAAGGCTCGTTCCATCGGATATTCCAAATTTGCGTTTACGGTCTCTCGCGTCCCTCACTCCACCGCGGCATCACCACTCGATCCGAATGAGCGTTTCGCGCGGCTCGTTGATCCCGGCATCCTCCGACCACCATACGCCCATGCGTCGGGTCTTGCCGCTGGCCGGTGCCGTGCAACTGGTCTGATAATTCCCCGCCACCAGCACCAGCCACAGACTATCGCCCGCCGCACAAATATCCACCGAGAGCGAATGCCGGACAACCACAGAACCCATATCCTGCGTGAACGTGTTCGCCGGGAATTTATTGGCCAGAACCCAGTCCTCGTCAATCGCGGAATTTTTGTAGTCATTAAGGCACGAATCCGTCAACACGCCCTCGACCGGCGTGAACGCATACCACAGCAACGTATCCCCCGTCGTCCCGCTCCATCCAGAAATATTGTAGTAGTGGCGGAGGGTGATGGATTTCGGAGTCCGCTGATCGGCGGCTGGCCAGATACTCCCGACGTCGAACGGTCGCACCAGAATCCCCGATCTCTTGTCCCCCGATACTCCTTCCTCTGCCGCCGTATAGACCATGAAACAATTCTTCCCAGTGTCTGCTGCCAACAGACCATACAACCAAGCGCTCGGCATGACGTCATTGAACGGACAGATATCCGCCCAGTTCGTGAACGACTGATAATATCCGCTCTGGTACCACGTGTCCCCGCTGCTCACATAGACGCTGTCGGCGGTCTTGCCTCCATGACCCGTCAGCCACACCGAATCCGGCTCGGTCGCACCCAGATAGTGAACATGCAGCCCCGCACCATAGACCATATCCACGAGCGGGGTAAATGTGATTTCCACCGCCAGCGAATCTCCCGCCGGAATCGTGTCCGGGCCGCTGAAGTCGGTCGTGAATCCCAAGAGATACGCTCCGTCGTCCTCAAACCCCGTCAGCGAATCCACCACCGCCGCCGCCAAACCCGTGCTGTAAATCCAAAGCGTTTGCGTCGAATCGTCCGAAATCGTCACATAGCCGAAATCCAGCGTGTCCGCGCTGGGTGTCAGCGCGTAACAGGCCGCGCTGCTCGGCCAACCCCAAACCCCGCCCAGGTCGGCACAGGCCGCTTCCGTGCGCACCAGCGATTGCTCCTGATAACAGCAGACACCATGCACCTGCTGTTCCGTCCACGAATAGACCACGCTCCGGGTCGGCCCCACTCCGGCATCCTTGCTCCCGGACATCGCACCGTAGACATAAGCAGTCGAGTCAAACGGCGAACTGTAAAATACCAGCCAACTGTGTGGCACAGTTCCACTGATATTTCCAGTCAATTTCGCATTTCCACTGAACCAGTCCTGTGAGAACCGGGCATACGTGCTCGAGACGTCCACCACGGCATGATTCTGTGAAATGTCAATCCAGTCAGCGGCATCCAGCTCAAACAGCGTGTCCCCCGCCGCATGAGTGGCCCGCGTCGTCACCCACAAAGAATCATCGGTTTTCCAGACCTTCTCAGGATACCCGAGATAGGTGGACACAAGCACCGTCTCGGCACTGTCCCGATTCGACCCGTCCGTCAAATACATCCGCGTTTCATTGCGATACCGGCCCAAAAACGGCCACGGATAGTCAAACGAAAAGCCCGACAGATCGCCGAGCCTCATCCGATCCACCGACCCGCTCCGGCTCACTGCGGCCACTGTCGTGTACGGCATGTCATGATCGGCAAACGAGTAGCGCGCGAATTCCTGGTGGGCAGCCTCCATGATCCCCGTCCAATGCGCCGCTCCGATATAACCCGCTCCAAGCCCCGAACACTCGAACAGCGGCCCCATCCAATGGGACTGTTTGGCGTTGGGCATCGTGTCAATCGCCACATCGTCTACATGGAAATACCGCATCCCACCCAGCACAGGAATCTGCCCGGTTTCAAAAACCACCGACCCGGCAATCCCCGCGTCCGCCATCTCCGAGCGCAGCCAGATCGAAAACGTGTCCGGGACGTAGATAAAGACCCGCGCCAGAATGCTCAGAAATCGCGTACCATCCGCCGTCGTGTCCTTGTAGGTTACGTACCGCGTCTGATAACGAGCGTCGGCCGGAGGCGTGGCCGGAACCCACAGGAAATCGCTGACCCGAAAACTATCCACACCCGTATAGACTCCCCGCACCAGCGCCGGATCGAGCGTGTCCACTCCGCTCCGAATCGTAATCCACAGACTGTCCAGCGAGTTCACACACCCTGCACAGTCGAATTGCCGCACCTCCAGCCGGATTTCCCGCAAAAGTCCCGGCCCGACACCGCTGGAAAATTCCCGCCACCCACCATAAAATTGAGTCGTGTTCTGAATCGTGGATTCATAGCGATCCAGTCCAGATTGCCACTCCGGATAATTGGCCGGAGTCACCACCGTCGAACCCGACACACTGGCATTCCCCGCCCGACCGTACGGCGCGCGCCCATACTGCCCCCACACCGCCCCCACCGCGAGCAGCACCAGTAGGGGCACGATATATCGCGCCCGCTGTAGGGGCGGGTTAAGGTACTCCGCAACCCGCCCGCTTTCTGATTTTCGCATTTTCGTATTTTCGTATTTTCGCATTTTCGTATTTCCCTCGCGGGGCTGCCCCCGGCGGCGGGGAGAATGGGAGGTCCGCCGCCGGAGGACTTGGGAATCTATCGCCGAGGCGGTTCGCCGACCCGCCCGGAATCTTCTCAAAAAACCTGTCATTCTGGACACCGCTGTACCCGGCGGGCGTCCAGAATCTTCTTTCAGCATTTCAGCGTTTGGACTTCCGCTCCCCACGCGCTCGCCTGTATATACACTCCGCTATAAAAAAAATCCTCCTCGTTTTTCACGAAGAGGACTTCGATAATGCAGTCGTCGTTGAATTATTTTCAGAAACGGACTATCCGAGAGGCATGACCGCGCTCGCCGTCCTCCGAGTAGACCACCGTTTCAATCCGCTTCTCGCTCCGGCAGACTCGCTCCGCCAGCTCGCGGATCACCTGCTGCGAGCGCTCGCCGGCCTCCCGCCGACGCTCGAATTCCTCCCGGATCGCCCGGTCCCGTTCCGTGTTCTGCCGCTTATTCATGTCCGATTCCCGTAGGGGCACGGCATGCCGTGCCCTTTATTCCTTCGGCAATCCATTAGCCTCGCGGATCGCCTGATCGAGCTTGATCAATTCCTGACGTTCCCAGTCCGCGATGGCGATCATATTCCTTGTCGTTGCGCTGGCTCGCCTTCTGTCTGATTCCCTCTTTGAGAGCTTCATATTCCCATTGGGAAATCCGTTTCCTTGCCCCTTTCATTTCCATTCTCCTTTGTCTTTGCGGATGGAAAAATCTCTCTTCTTCGTAGCGACACAGCTTGCTGTGTCCTATAGATTGTCATTCTGGACACCGCTGTCCCCGGCGGGCGTCCAGAATCTCATGGCGCACCTGAAGAATCTCGCTTTTCGTAGCGACACAGCTTGCTGTGTCCCTTGTAGATGCAAACGGCAGTTTGCCAGTCTTTCAGCGTTTCAGTCTTTCAGCTTTCGACTCTCGCCCCATCATCGCCGTCATCGCCCGGCATACGTCCCAGTGCAGCCGCTTCGGAATCCGTCCGTCGTTCCAGTTTATGGTCGTGATCGTCTCGCCCTTGATCGTGGCGGTCAGCGCATTCTCCGGCACGATCCCCGTGTCCCGAATCATCTTGGCAAACAATCCCGCCAGCCGCTGCGGCCACTGCTCGCCCCAATAAATTTCCGCCTGCTGTCTCAGCCAATGTCTGGCCCGCTCGCTGGCAAATTCGCTTCCGTCCTCGTCCACCCGCTTCTTCTGCTGCAGCCGCTTCCGCCGGTGGAGGTCGGCTTTCATCGCCTCGTTCGTCCGTCTCTGCCGGATTTGATTGTCCAGCACAAATTCCATCCGCGCCAGCTCGACCGCGTTCATCCCCCGCATCGTCTCTTTCGAGTCCTTCCGGCATTGGCTCGCGATCAGCCGCCGGGCTTCGTCGTCCAATCCCAGATCGCGAACCTTGCAGAAAATCCGCTTCCGCGCCTGATCCGTCGCGATCACCGTCTTCCGCTTGTGCGGTATCCTCTGGGATTGGGGGATCATGTCTGAATCACCGAATGGTCATTCTGAAGGCCGCCGACCCTGTCATTCTGGACACCGCTGTACTCGGCGGGCGTCCAGAATCTCATAGCGCGGCCTGAAGAATCTCTCTTTTCGTAGCGACACAGCTTGCTGTGTCCCTTGTAGATGCAAACGGCAGTTTGCCGTCTTGTGTTCTCCGTAGGGGCGGGTTAAGGTACTCCGCAACCCGCCCATATCTTCGTTTCAGCTTTCCGCTTTCAGATTTCCGATTTCCTCTTCCAGCCATTCCCGGAACAGGTTGATGGCCTCAGCCATATTCACCCCATCCGGACTGTGCCAAACGGTTTCCGAGAGATAGAGATCCTTCTGCATTGGATCGGGGATTGTAAACGTCCAGTGTCGGAAATCCTCGTCCGGCTCCCAGATTTGCACCAGGTACGGGAGCGTCGTCTCGCCCTTCTTCACCGACACCCGGATCGTCAGCCTTGTCTCCGGCTTCCCGAGTTCAATATCGTTCATAGAAAATCCTTGTCATTCTGAAGGCCGTTCTGGCTTCGCCGAGGCGGGTCGCTGACCCGCCCGGAATCTTCCGATTTCTCATTGAGGCATTTCGGTAACTACCGGTCCATGACACCGCAGCCTCGCCAGCGCCGCCGCATAGCAGTCCGGATCCTTCTCGATCAAGATCGCCTTTCTGGGTCCGCTGTCGCAGAGCCGCGCCGCCGCCCCGGTCGTTCCGCTGCCCGCAAACGGATCGAGCACGATCTCCCCCGGCTGCGTCGAGTTCTCGATCAACTGCTCGCAGACATCAAGAGCCTTCTGCATCGGATGAATCCGCTCCGCTGGCCGCCGCGCCTTGAGCACGTCGCACGGATGTCCGTTGAGTTTGCGCGGTGGCGACCATGCTCCACCGAGGTCTTTCTTCGTATAGAACAGCAGCGCTTCCCAGCCCGGCGTGTAACTTCCTCCGTGCAGATCACCCGTCCCCCGGCCCTTGAGATAGACCAGCGTATTTTTCAGATCGAAATCATCGCCAAGTACCTCGTTAAACTCAGGCCAGTTCTGGGTCGGGGCGAAACAATAGAAGTGGCCGTCGGGGCACAGGCAGAAGTACAATTCTGCACTGATATCATTCAATAATTTAATTACGTCGGGCAGTTCCGCATCGTTCAGACAGGGCGCAAACCGTTTCTCCACCGCCACCCGCTGGCTCTGATAGTTCATCCCGTACGGCGGATCGGTCAGCACCAAGTCCACCGCTCCTTCCGGAATCTGCTTCAGCACTTCCCGGCAGTCCCCCAGAATCAACGTCACCGTCGCTAATCTCTCCCTCCACTCTGTGGGGGGATTCAGGGGGGTTGGCATTTTGGCATTTTGGCTTCTTGGCATTTCAGCTTTCCGCTTTCTGCTTTCCGATTTCTATGAGCGCCGCCAGCACGATAAAAACGATCCCCAGCAGCCCCGT
>JAQTRJ010000214.1 GCA_028711875.1 bacterium
CAAGATGATCGCGCCGTATATCGAGGAACTCGCGGGCGAATACAGCGGGAAGGTGACGTTCGCGAAGGTGGACGTGGATCACAGTCCGGGCGTGGCCATGCAGTTCGGCGTGCGCTCGATTCCCACGCTGCTCTTTTTCAAGAACGGCAAGCTGATGGATCAGCAGGTGGGCGCGCTGCCCAAACCCGCGCTCAAGCAGCGGGTGGAAGCGCTGGTGACGGCGTAGTCGTCACGCTGAGCTTTTGAGAATAGAAATCCCCGTCCGATTGGGCGGGGATTTCTTTTGATCCGAGATCGTGCTGCTATGCACCCCCCTTGTATTCCCCCCAAATCAGAGATTTGGGGGGAAAGAATTTCTCGAGTTACTTTAGCAGGACGAGTTTTTTCACCTGTATCGTATTCCGAGAGACCGGAGACGACAGGCGGGCGAAGTAGATGCCGCTGGGCTGGTCGCTGGCGTTCCAAGACACGTGATGGACGCCCGGTTCGCGCACGCCATCCGCCAGTGTCGTTACCTTCCGGCCGAGCAGATCGAAAATCTCCACGCGAACCGGAAGCGCGCGCGTCATGGAAAACTCTATGGTCGTTTGAGGGTTGAAGGGATTGGGGAACGCGTTGAACAGCGTGAAGGCCGTGGGAAGTTGAGGGACATGCGGATCGTCGGCCGCGAGGGGCGGTTCGGTCAGCCACGGCTCGAACAGCAAGCTGTCGCCGCAAATCGCGTCGCCCGAGCCTTGCGGATTGCGCGCGGCATGATACGGCCCCGACGGATCCCCCCACCAGTTGTTGCTCACGTCAAAATCCGGCGTGGGCAGATAGCAATTGTACACGGAGTAGGACTGATTGTTCTCGAAGACACAATTGACGGCAGTGATTTGGCTGGTCGGAAGGGCATTGCAGAGAACGCCACAGGTGTCGGGACGATCAGCCACGTTGCCGATGAACGTGCAGTTTTCCAAGTGGGCGCGATCCACCACCGCGATCCCCGGCCAGCGAAAGGCCGTGTTGTTTTCGAATAAACAGCCCCGGAAATCCACCGTGCACTCCTGAACGAGACTCACGATCGCCCCCCACTCTGTCGTTCGGTTGCGGCGGAAAATACAGTTCTCAACCTGTAATTCGCTCCTCGCTACGGTAAGCGTGGGAGTGGCAATGCCGACGTTATCTTCAAAGGTGCAGCTATCGAGAACTCCGGCAAGCTCATACATGCTCATGCAGAGAGGAATGGGGGGACAGGTTAACGTGTCGTTCGAGTTGGCACGAAACATACTTCGCGCAATCCGGACCGAAGAACACGCGGATATCCAAACGTTGGGTCCTTCCAAATACCCATTGTAATTCGAATCAACAACACAATCCTCGAACAAGAAATCCGCGTCTCTCACAAAAACCACCGCGGCTTTCGTTCCCGTGTTGTGATGAAATCGAGATCTACGAATGGTCAGCTCCTCTCCGTAGGCGGCAACGGTTCCCTGATAAACCGTGTTATAGCCGAAATCGCACGATTCAATACAGAGACTCGTGTGGGCGGTATCGGTAAATACGGCGCTGCCGATGTAGGCTTCATTGTTCCGGAAAACGCAGCGCCGGATCGCGAGGCTCGCATCGAGCTGCAGAACCGCACCTCCATAGTGGTTGTCCGCCACGGCATAGCGGGTGCCGGTTCCATCCCGGAGAAGAAAACCGACGATCTCCGCCCGTGTGGTGGCGTCGAAAACACTGACGATAGACTGACTGTCGGGATGCTGGATTAGATCCGGCGAAAGGACCGTAGCCGCAATATCCAGTGTGTCGCCAGTCAGAAGGAAGCTGCCGGCCAAGGTTCTTGCGCCGGGCGGCATGACGATATGTTCGGCGTATGAGCCTGTAGCCACCAGTATGGTATCGCCCTCGGAAGAGGCCGCCAAAGCGCCATTGATTGTCTCATGCTCCGAAGGCACGTTCAGGATGGCCGCCTCCGAAGTTAGCGCGCAAGCCGCTCCAACGATCATCATCACGCATTTTTTCCATCGTGAGAATAGGGAATCCACGGCCGCCCCTTTCGCTATTTCGGTGTGCAGGTATAGAAGATTCGCGCCTGACAGATCACGCCGGGTTCCGGATTACCTCCTCCTCCTCCCACGGCATACCCAATGTGCATCCGGTAGTAGATTCCTCCCTGTAGTGTAACCGTTCGTGCCCCGAAGCAAGCCTGAGTGGTTTGCCAGAACTGTTCGCTTGCAATATAAGTTCCCGTGCCAGTGTCCAAGAATTCAACCAGGTACTCGTCGTATACTCCATCCTGGTTCTCGATGAACTGGAGCTTGTATGTGCCTCCAGTCCCGAGAAAGAATTCGGGATCCGTGGTGTGGCCATCGTCCCACAGAATTGCCGTCTGCTGCGGCGGGAGCGTTTGCCCACCTGCCGACCAAGCCAGAGTCAAGATCGTGAAAACCATCAGTCCCCAAGCGGGAAAGCGCGAGATGCACGGAGTGCATTTCATGGCAATCTCCTCCTCGTTGATTTGAATCACCCCTGGACGGCCGTGGATCCGCGATAATATACCCCCCCCCGCTGGACAAAGTCAATGCGTCAAATTTATCGCACCCCTCGCGGAAGCAGCCGTCGTTCGGCGAATTCGAAAACGCATTCACACGATGAAGAGGACAGCGGGGAAGGCCATCTGCCTTCCCCGCTCGTTCACAACGCGTGACGCGATCAGTCTTTGCCGCGCTTCTTGAGTTCCTTGTCAATCCACCAGACGGCGGTGCTCTTTTCGCCGACCTGCTCGATCTTGTCGAGAATCTCCTGCACCTGCGCTTCCTCTTCGATCTGCTCGGTGACGAACCACTGGAGCATGATCTGCGAGCGGTAGTCCTTTTCGGCGATCGCGAGTTCGTAGAGCTTGTGGATCATGGCGGTGACCTTCTGCTCGTGCTCGAGCACCGCGCTCATCATTTCCTTCGGCGTGCCGAAATCCGTGGGCGGTTTTTCGATGGCGAGCAACGTGACCTTCTCACCGATTTCGAGCAGATAATCGAAAATCTTCATCGCGTGCTCGTTCTCTTCGGCGGCCTGCACGCGCATCCAGTTCGCGAATCCCTTCCAATTCTTGCGATCGCTGTAGGCGGCCATGCTCAGATAGAGATAGGACGAGTAGAGCTCGGCCTGAACCTGCTTATTCAGGGCTTCGACCATTTTCTTCGAGGTCATGGTTTCTCCCGGTTGACGTTCTGTTGCCTGCCGCCGGGGAAGGCGGCGGGACTATTATTGAATGTGACAATATACGACATCTCATTGGCTTAAACCACTCCAAGAAGAGTCATGTTCCAGCGCGAGAATCGTGAATTTCCCCCAATCATGCAAATGGTTATTTAATATTTCTGACCCACTTAGTCCCGAGCATCCGGTCTTGCGCCTCTGTCAGCCTCGCCGGAAAAGAAAAACTGTTTTGAGCTATATTGGGTCAGCACAACGCAAAGTAAGGTAAGTCCGTTGCTTCCTGTAGAGGTTTCATGGTGCACCTCCACCGATCCACCTATGGGTCATTTCTTGACATTGTCTGACCATCCGTCTATATTGAAACATCCACTCTGTCCTCGGCGGTGTCTCGAATAGCTTGACATGGCCCGAGATCAGCCGCTTTGGCCATCGTCGCGGAGTGATGAAGAGAAGAGAGACGTCGTGTGTTCAGCCGCCCAGGAGGATGGCGCAGGGCGAGGCCGAATGCGGCCTCGCCCTTTTTTTGCCCGTAGACTTCCGTAAGTAGAATTGCGATGCACGAGGGGATGATTCCGACCGGGGTGCACCGGTGGTGACTCTGGAGAGTCACCACCGGGAAAATTTCTCTCACATCGGAAACAATTCCTCCGCTTAGCCCGGTTCGGCGAACCTTCGTGCTGCTTCTAAGAAGTTTGCGCGCTCAGGATGCGGAGGCGGTCGCGGCAACAATTCCCACACGCAGGAGCGTGTGGGCTAGTGCGCGAGAGTTGTGACACAGCTATCCGGGTCCACCACCGGGCCGACGCAAGCGGCGGTCGCGGCAACAACGAGACGACCTTTCAAGAAACGGCATTAGCATCCCTTTCGCCATTGCCAGTCAGGAGGCCGACAACGGCGCGGGGACTCCCCCTTCTATTCCCCCCACGATGCGAGGGGAGAAGTGTTGTTGGACCATGACGCCGCGAGAAGGATGACGGGCGGATTTCGAGATTGCGCTTGGAACGAAACGATGGAATCGGTATCATAATCCATGGCTTCGGCGACACCGACCTATCAGCTCTACGCGCACGGCTGGCCGGCCGCGTTGGACGAACTCCGGACCTTGGTCCGCGAGATCGAACCGGATATCACGGCCGGTCTGTATGCCATGCTGGCGACGGCGGGGGTGACCGCAAGCTACTGGGACGCGGACGTCGTGTCGGGCCGCGCCAGTCAATTTCTCTACGCGCGGGAGCATCCCGAGTGCGCCGGACTCGGATTCACGCCGCCGACGGACACGCTGTTTCGCGCGTATGGAGTCACGTGGAAGGAAATGTCGCCGTCGGACGCGGCTTCCGCCTACAACATTCTCCGCGAGTGGATTGCTCAGGGGCGGCCGTG
>JAQTRJ010000004.1 GCA_028711875.1 bacterium
CTGCTCATGCGCCGCGCTCCGGAACGCGCCGTCGGGATTCTCGGGAGCGCGATGATCGGGCTGAGTTTCGTGTTCGCGTGCGGGGCGTTTATTTCCATGCTCGGCATGCCCGCGCACGACCGCCGCTTCGAGATCGAGTTGTTCACCTGGATCGCCGCCGGAAGGTTCGAAGCCTCGGTGGCGTTTCTGTTGGATCCGCTCTCGCTGGTCATGATGCTGGTCGTGACGGGAGTGTCGTTCCTGATCCACATCTACTCGATCGGGTACATGCACAAAGACGCGGGTTTCCGCCGCTATTTCGTGTACCTGAATCTGTTCGTGTTCTTCATGCTGCTCCTGGTGATGAGCAACAACTTCCTGCTGATGTTCGTCGGCTGGGAAGGAGTGGGGTTGTGCTCCTATCTGCTCATCGGCTTCTGGTACACGGACGAGACGAAAGCGACGGCGGGGAAGAAGGCGTTCATCGTCAACCGGATCGGCGACTTTGGATTTCTGCTGGCGATTTTCCTGATCTGGACGACGTTCGGAACGGTGCATTTCTCGAAACTGATTCCGATGGTCGGGCTGTACGGATCGGGGGCGGGAGTCATCACGGCGATCTGTCTGTTGCTGTTCATGGGCGCGGTCGGGAAGTCGGCGCAGTTTCCGCTCTATGTATGGCTGCCCGACGCGATGGCCGGCCCGACACCGGTCAGCGCGCTGATCCACGCGGCGACGATGGTCACGGCGGGCGTGTATATGGTGGTGCGCTCGAACTTCCTGTTCTCGCTTTCGCCGACCGCGCTCTACGTCGTGGCCGGAGTTGGCGCGGGAACGGCTCTGTTCGCGGCCACGATCGGTTTGGTGCAGAACGACATCAAGAAGGTCCTGGCCTACTCGACCGTGAGCCAGCTTGGATATATGTTCCTCGCCTGCGGAGTCGGAGCCTATGTCGCGGCGATTTTCCATCTGATGACACACGCCTTCTTCAAGGGATTGCTGTTCCTCGGTTCCGGTTCGGTGATTCACGGCGCGGGCGGCGAGCAGGACATCCGCCAAATGGGCGGACTCAAGCAGAAGATGCCGGTTACCCACGCGACGTTTCTGGTCGGGACGCTGGCGATCGCCGGAGTGCCGGGACTGGCCGGGTTCTTTTCCAAAGATGAGATTCTGTGGAAGACGTTCGAAGGCGGGCATCAGATTCTGTGGGGAATCGGCGTCGTGGCCGCGTTCTGCACGGCCTTCTATATGTTCCGTTTACTCTATCTGACGTTCTACGGGAAATTCCGCGGTCCGAAATCAGCCGAACATCATCTGCATGAATCGCCCAAGACCATGACCGTGCCGCTGATCCTGCTGGCGATTCTATCCGTGATCGGCGGCTACGTCGGACTACCGTACGTGCTGGGCGGCGGCAACTGGTTCGCCGCGTGGCTTGATCCGGTGGTGAATTCGGCGGGGCACGGCGAAGAACTGGCGCATCACGGCAGTGCGGCTACGGAATATGGGGTGATGTTCTTGTCCGTGATCGTCGCGCTGGCGGGAATCTACTTGGCGTTTTCGTGGTACATGAAGAAGTCGGCGCTTGCGAAATCCTTGGGCGAGACGTCGCTGCATACCGTGCTCCTGAACAAGTATTGGGTGGATCAGATTTACGACGGCGCCATTTCCAAACCGCTGATTAGAGGTTCGGAGCTTATCGCGAAGCATTTCGATCTGGGAATCATTGATGGCTTAGTGAACGGCGTGGGAGCGTTTTTCTCGGCGCTGGGCGGCGTGGTTCGTCGCGTGCAGACGGGCGCGGTTCCCAATTATCTGCTGTTCATGGGCATCGGCGTTCTGGCGATTCTGGCAACGTTTTTTGTGACGGCTTTTCAATAGATGCTGCTGAGTCTCTGCATAGCCTTTCCCGCCCTGACGGCGATTCTGGTGTTGCTGCTGCCGCGCGCTCAGGAAACTCTGGTGCGCTGGGTCGCGCTGACCGGATCGCTGGTGACGTTTGTCGCCACGCTCGCGGTGCTCGCGCTGTTCCGCACGGGCGAAGCCGGTTTTCAACTGGTGGAAAACGTCCCGTGGATTCCGTCGCTCGGCGTGCAATGGCATCTGGGCGTGGACGGGATCAGCCTGTTTCTCGTGCTGCTCACTTCGCTGCTCACGGTGCTGTGCATCGTCGGGTCGTGGAGCAGCATTCGCGAGCGGATCAAGGAGTACCACTTCTTCTTCCTGATTCTGGAAACGGGCCTGATCGGCGTGTTTCTCGCGCTCGATCTGTTCGTGTTCTACGTGATGTGGGAAGTGGTGCTGGTGCCGATGTTCTTCCTGATCGGGGTTTGGGGCGGACCGCGGCGCGTGTATGCGACCGTGAAATTCTTCCTGTTCACGATGGCCGGATCGGTGCTGATGCTGATCGGCATTCTCTACGTGTACTTTCACACCACCGATCCCGCGACCGGCCGCTATACCTTCGATCTGATCGTCGCTACGCAGCAGTCGCAATTCCCGATGGCGATTCAAACGTGGTTGTTCCTGGCGTTTGCGCTGGCCTTCGCGATCAAGGTTCCGCTATTTCCTTTCCATACGTGGCTGCCCGATGCGCACACCGAAGCGCCCACGGCGGGTTCGGTGATTCTGGCCGGTGTGCTTCTGAAGATGGGGACCTACGGTTTCCTGCGCTTCTGCCTGCCGATGTTTCCCGATGCTACGATGGCATTCGTGCCGCTGATCAGCGTGCTGGCCATCATCGGGATTCTCTACGGCGCGCTGATGGCGATGGTGCAGAAAGACGTGAAGCGGCTGGTGGCTTATTCGTCCGTGGCGCATCTCGGCTTCGTCATGTTGGGAACGTTCGCCTTGAATCTTGAGGGACTTTCCGGTTCGCTGCTCCAGCAGATCAATCACGGCATTTCGACCGGCGCGCTGTTCTTTCTGGTCGGCGTGATTTACGATCGGCGGCACACCCGGCTGACCAGCGACTACGGCGGGATCGCGAAAGTGATGCCGGTCTACGCGACGTTGTTCATGATCGTCGCACTCTCGTCGGTGGGATTGCCGGGACTAAACGGCTTCGTGGGCGAGTTCCTGATTCTGCTCGGAACGTTTGCCGCGAACGCTTCCTATGCCGTCTTCGGCACGGCGGGGATCATTCTGGCGGCGGTCTATCTGCTGTGGATGTATCAGCGGGTGTTCTTCGGCGAAATCACTCACGAGGAAAACCGCAAGCTCAAGGATGTGACTCTGCGCGAAGGTTTGACCATTGGCGTGCTGGTCGCGCTGGCAATTTGGATCGGCGTCTATCCCGATCCGTTCCTGGCGCGAATGCAGCCGTCGCTGGATCTCGTTCTTAGCCGTTTTCATGAAACCGGTTTATCTCAGGTCGTGATCCCCTGACGTGACGTTCCTTTCCTCATATGATCTCTGGGCGGCGCTTCCCGAATCGTTGCTCGCGCTGACGGCGCTGCTGCTGCTGATCGCTGACGGCGCGCGGCGGGGACAGGCGGGCGGAGTGACCTTGCCGGGAATTTCCGTGGCCGGGCTTCTGGCCTCGGCAGTCGCGGCGATGTCCCTGTGGGGGCAGGGGGGAACCGTGTTCGGCGGACTCGTGTTCGACGACGGTTTCGCGTCCTTCTTCTCCATCCTGTTCGCTGTGATCGGCATTCTGACGATTCTCTTCTCGCCGCATTATCTGCGCGTTCGCGGAATGCGGCTGGGAGAGTATTACGCGCTGCTGCTGCTGGCGATTTTTGGGATGACCGTCATGGTCAAGGCGGCCAGTCTGCTGGTGCTGTTCCTCGGGCTGGAAACGATGTCCGTGGCGTTGTACGTGCTGGCGGGTTTGCAGCGCAGCGACGCGAAGTCGGCCGAAGCGGGGATGAAATATCTGGTGCTTGGCGCGTTTTCCTCGGGATTTCTTCTCTATGGAATCGCGCTGCTCTATACCGTCGTTGGCTCCATCGGCTATGAGGATATTGCTCTGTATTTGGCCGCTGGGAATCGCCTGAGTCCGCTCTTGGTGGCGGGAATCGGCTTGCTGTTGGTGGGATTTGCGTTCAAATGCGCGGCCGTGCCGTTCCATTTCTGGTCGCCCGATGTGTACGACGGTGCGCCCGCGACGATCACGGCGTTCATGTCTACCGGGCCGAAGGCGGCGGCGTTCGTGGCGTTGATCCGGGTGTTCGGCGTGACGCTGGCATCCGCCTCGTCCCTGTGGATTACGGCGATCACGTGGCTGGCGATCCTGACGATGACGGTGGGCAACGTGGTGGCGCTCCGGCAGACCAGCGTCAAACGGATGCTGGCGTACTCTTCGATCGCGCACGCCGGATATCTGCTGGTGGGAATCGTGGCGGGGACGAAAGTGGCGTTCGTGGGGATGGGCTACTATCTGGCGGCCTATGCGCTGATGAATCTGGGCGCGTTCGCGGTCATTATTCTTCTCAACCGCCGCTCGGACTCAGGCTATGCGCTGGACGATCTGAAGGGCATGGGTTTCGCGCATCCCGTGCTGGGAATCGCGATGGCCGTGTTCATGCTCAGCTTGACGGGAGTTCCGCCGACGGCCGGTTTCTTCGGCAAGCTGTACGTGTTTTCCGCGGCGATTCAGCAGGGGCACATCGCGCTGGCGATCGTCGGTTTGCTGAACAGCGCGGTGGCCGCGTACTACTATTTGCGCGTCATCGTGTTCCTGTATATGGCGCGCCCCGAGGGCGATCCGATGGTTTCGCAGCCGCCCATCTATCGCGCGGCCTTGATTGTTTGTTCGCTGCTGATTCTGCTCGTTGGAATTTTCCCGGAGCAACTTCTGAGCGTGCTGACGCTGGCCGTGCCGTAAGCCGGTCTCGAACGCGAGCTTAGGGAAGAGCAGATATAAAAAGCCCTCGGCGGGATCGCCGAGGGCTTTGATTATGCCGTAGACGAGCAAAGGGCTACTTCTCTGAAGGGGCTTTCGTGGCGAGGTCCACGACGGCTCCTTCGAGGCTGACGAGGACTTTCGGAGCGGGACAAAGATGAGGTTCTTCGCCTTCATGCTGCTTCTCTTTAAAACCCGGCGAGTTGGGATCGTAGATGAGCTTGCCCTGGCAGTGAATCTTTTTGTTCATACAGTCCGGCGAAAAGTGAATGCTTTCGTCGAGACTCCGGCACACGATGCTCGCCCCGTTTTCGCCGCGAACTTCCACCCAACAGCCCTGGTGCATGCACATGGCCACGACTTCGCCCGCGACCAGAACGTCCTGATTGACGTAGCTCGCCGGTTCGGCATTCAGAGTGGTGATGGGAACGGTTTGAGTGAGAGTCGGCTGGGTGCCGAACACTTTGGTGGCGGCCTGTTTGGAATTCGAGCCGCATCCCGCCATCAGGGGAAGGGCGGCAAACAAGATCAGAGTGGGAAGGAAAATCCGCTTCATGAAGTCTCCAGGGAATAATTCAGTTGGAATTTTGGGATGGATTGTCATCGCGTCCGCTTGCGCCAGGTTTCCATGAAGTCCGCGATCTGCCGGAACGCTTTTTCGAGAATCTCTTCGGGCGGGAGGAAGACGACGCGGAAGTGCTTGGTGCCGGGAACCTGCCCGAAACCGGAGCCGGGAACCACCACGACTCCGGTGGCGCGAATCAGCTCGCGGACGAACTCTTCGTCGGACTCGGGAATGTCCAATCGCGGGAAGGCGTAGAACGCGCCTTGCGCCGGCACGCAGTGAATGCCGGGAATCGCATTCAAACGCTCGGTGGTAATATTGCGGCGGCGAGTCAGGCGCGGAATGACGTCCTTGAGATGTTCCTGATTCTCGCCCAACGCCGCGGCGATGGCGTGCTGAATCGGATGATTGGCGCAGAGCCGCGCGCGGAGAATTTTATTGATCGCTTCCATGTAGTCGCGCATTCTCGCCTGCGGGCCGCTGACGATTCCCCAGCCGATGCGGAAACCCGGGCCGAGATAGGATTTGGACAGCCCGTTGAACGTGATGTACATGGCGTCGGGATCGAGGGACGCGATGGACACGTGGCGTTGCCCGTCGAGAATCAGCTTGTCGTAGATTTCATCGGCGAAAATCACCAGATCGTGCTTGCGCGCCAGAGCGATCACGCCACGAAGTGTCTCCATTTCGCAGACTGATCCGGTCGGATTGTTGGGATTGATCAGAACAATCGCGCGCGTTTTGTCGTTGATTTTCGAAGCGATGTCGGCCAGATTGGGCTGCCAGCCGTGGTCCTCGTCGAGATAGTACGGATTTTCGACCGCGTCCAGTTTGGCGACAATGGCGTTGTAGAGCGGATAGCCCGGTTCGGGAATCAGCACGTTTTCGCCGGGATTCAGCAGGGCGGTCAGGCAAATCTCGATGGCTTCGCTGGCTCCGGAGGTCACGAACAAGTCGAGAACGTTCCGAATGCCTTTGCGATGAGCCTCTTTTTCAATAGCCTGTATCGCTGACTTGATTCCTGAAGACGGAGAGTAGCCGTTCTGATTCGCCTGAAGCGCTTGACAAATCGCCTCGATGATGTGGGGAGGCGTGACGAAGTCGAATTGATTCGGGTCGCCGATATTGAGATACAGCATTTCCTTGCCGGATTTGGCGACCTCGTTGGCTAAAACGACGATGTCGCGGACGGCATAGCGAATGTGCTCGGTTCGGCTGGCAGGGATGATGGAGGCAGTGTTCATAGTATTCGCGAACTGTTTGGAAAGGTTGATAAGAAGATAGTGAATTAGGTCACATACCGCAACATCCTGAGGAAAATAGTGGAGTCACATGGACTGAGTGGATGAAAAGTGGTTTTTCACAACGATTACTGAATCTATTGTAGATATTAATCTTCGTGGAGGCGGCTTGCATTTAATAAAAGTGCGAGGCCACCCGAACTGGGCAGCCTCAAACTCTTTCGTTGGTGGCTCCGGAGGAGGGATTCGAACCCCCAACCTAGTGGTTAACAGCCACCCGCTCTACCGTTGAGCTACTCCGGAATCGAACACTAAAGTTACCAAATCAATTTTCCAAAGTCAAGCCCCGCCACGCCTTGAAAGCCATCTCCGAGGCCGCCGAAGCCTCTCCCCAGCCCGGTTTTTCAGGCTGATCCGGTATTCATTCTCTCTTCGCATTGTTTCGAGTATGCTTTCGCTTGATATTGTCCTTCCCTGTAGACATATTTCCGTTAAGCAGACCCGTTCAGAAATCAGGAGGTCTTATGGGCCGGCAGAAACCCGAAATGAAGCGCCTTCACCGTCGGAAGGCCAAGCTCCGCAAGCTGAAAAGGAAGATGCAGCGGACCACCAAGTCGAAAGGGTCCTGATGAACGATTGTCTATTCTGCAAGATCGCCGCCGGTCAGATACCCGCCGAGATCGTACTCGACAGCCGGGATGCGCTGGCGTTCCGCGATCTTGATCCGCAAGCGCCGCAGCACGTTCTGATCATTCCCAAGCGGCACATCTCGCGGCTGGCAGATCTGCGCGGTGACGACGCTCCGGCGGTGGGAAGTCTCATGACTCAAGCGGTCAAACTGGCTCACGATCTGGGCATGGATGAGGCGGGCTATCGCCTTGTCATCAACAACGGAGAAACCGCCGGGCAATCGGTGTGGCATCTCCATATCCATCTGTTGTCGGGGCGGCCGTTTCATTGGCCGCCGGGCTGAGCTGTCGAATGACCACGGAATCAAAGCGAGATGAGGCGTTCGTCGCGCCTGAGATCGAAGCGGAAACGTCCCAGCGGCCGACTATTCCGGTGGATCAAACCTCCGGCGCTTCCGCACGGGACTTCGCAGCCCAAGCGGAAGACCTGCGGCGATTGAATCAGCGGCTGGTCTGTCTGTTTCGCGGAGTTCCTGATTTGGTGGCGGCTCCGTCGGTGCCGGAGAAGATGCTCCATGCGGCAACGATTCTGACGGGCAACGATCTCTATCGAGGCTGCGAGATCGTGCTGGAGGATCCGGAACAGGGGATTCTTCGCGTGGCGAAAGGCGACGGCTATTCGCTGGAAAGCGCGGACATCGCCAAGCGCTACACGGAGCTCAAGCAACGGATCGCTGATGGGAAGGAGCAGATCGAATCGCTGGACCCGGCTGCGGACGGCGTGAGCTGGATTCTGACGCTTCCCGTGCTCAGCCCGGACCGACGGCTGATGGGCGTTCTATGTCTGCAACACGACGATGCCACGCTGAATCGTTCCGGACTGATCGAGATGGTCTCGGTATTTCTCGCGGAAATGGTGCAGGCGATCGAGCAATTCCGGATGGAGCGGGAGCTGGAGCGCAATGAAGCCCGTTACCGGGGGATCATTGACAACGTCGGCGACGTCATTTTCCAAACCGATCGCGACGGTCGTTTGACGTTCGTCAGTCGTCAGGTCCATCAGATGCTCGGCCGCGCCTGGCGCGACCTGCTCGGCGTCTCGATTCTGGACCACGTCAGTCCGGCCGATTACGAACGTGCCGCCAATGCGATGTGCGAAGTGTTGGGCGGCAAGGCGGTTCGGCTGGACTGCAATCTGATGCGACCAGACGGCAGCGAGATCACGCTGTTCGTTTCGGCGAATCCGATCGTGGAAAACGGCACGATCATCGGGGGCTTGGGCATTGCCCGCGACGTGACGGAAAAGCGGAGACTCGAGGAACAGATTCGCGATTCGGAACGGCGCTATCGGGCGCTGACCGAGAACGCTTACGATGCGATTCTGCTGGTGGAGCCAGAGACCTGCATCATCGTGGACGCCAATCCGCAAACCGAACAACTGACAGGTTACAGCCGCGCCGAATTGCTGAAGATGTCGCTCATGGATCTGCGTCGTCCCGATCAAGCGGGGGAGGTTCGGCAGCGGATCGAGGAAGTGATGTGCGCGGGAGTCGGCCGCTTCGAGGATACTCCGCTGATTCGCAAGAGCGGAGAAGAGGTGTTCGTGGATACGGCGGCCAGCGTCTACGAGGTGGAAGGGCGGCGCTATTATCAGGCGATCGTTCGCGACGTCACCGTGCAGCGGGACATGAACGAAGCGCTGCAGAAGCGCGTGCTGGAGATGCAGATTCTGGCGGAGGTCAGCGACGCCCTGCAATCGGCGGCGGATCTTCCCAGTGTGATGGGAATCGTGCTGGCCGGAGTCACGGCTGGGAAAGGGCTGGGTTTCAATCGCGGCTTCATTCTGAGCTACGATAAGTCGAATCATGAACTGCGGGGCGAAGCCGGACTGGGCCCAGCATCCGCCGAAGAAGCCGGACGGATTTGGTCCGAATTGGCTGCGAAGTCCATGTCGCTCTCGGATATTTTCGCCGAGCAGCTGCACCGCTCGTCGCTGGAATCCGACGCGGCGTTCGAATACGCGCGACGGTTTGTGGTGTCGCTCGACGATGAAGATAACGTCTTCGCGCGCGTGGTGCGAAACCGGGAAGCCCTGTGTGTGGATATGCGCGTGGAGAATCCTCACCTGCCGGAGGATTTTCTGGGACTCTACCGGGCGAAGACCTTCGCCGTGGTTCCGCTGGTCACGCGCGACGACGTGATGGGCGTGCTGCTGGTGGACAATTTGTTTACGCGGCACGATATCCGCGACGAGGATTTGCACCGGCTGAAATTGTTCGCCAACAGCGCGGCGTCGGCTATTGAACGAGGTCGGTTGCTGGTGAGTCTGGAGCGGCGGCTTCATGAGCTGACGTTGACCAATCAAGACCTCAAAGCCAGCCGCGACCGGCTGATTCAAACGGAACGGCTCTCCGCGATCGGTGAGGTCGCGGCGAACGTGGCTCACGAAATCCGCAATCCGTTGACGGCCGTGGGCGGTTTCGCGCGCAGCGTTTATGCCTCGCTTTCCGAAGGCGACAAGAACCGGCGCAAGATCGAGATCATTCTGGAAGAAACCGACCGCCTCGAGGAAATGCTGTCTTCCTTGCTGGAGTTTACGCGCCCGGCGGTTCCGCGCTTCACGGAACTCGATCTGAACGGATTCCTGATGCAGACGCTGCATTTCATGGATGGAGAAATCGAGGCGAACCACGTGCGCGTGGTTTTCGAGTTGGATCCCGACCTCCCCAGAGTCTGGGCGGATAATCAGCAAATGCGGCAGGTCGTTCTCAATATTGTGCGGAACGCTCTGCAGGAGATGAAGCAGGGCGGGATTCTCACCATCACGACCACCGGCCGTAAAGAAGATGTCCTGATGGCGTTTCGGGATACGGGGCCGGGGATCGCGCCGGAAGGCATGGATAAGATTTTTGAAGCATTTTATACAACAAAGGCTTCCGGTTCCGGGCTGGGGCTTTCGGTCTGTGCCCAGATCGTCCGCAATCATAACGGCCGAATCGAGATTTCTTCACTTCCCGGCGAAGGAGCGCAATTCACAATCTCGCTCCCTGCGGCGGGGCGACTACTTGATTCTTACTAATCCCTTATATATATTGGCTTGTTCGAAAAACCAGTGCCAAGCGAAGAGGTGAATGGAAATGCTCAGGCAATTTTCCCGTATTTTCATCGTTTTCATAGCGGTAGTCGTTGCAGCAGGTTGCAAGACGGGAGCCAGCCAACAGGAGCTCTTTGATCAGGCGAAGAAATGCCAAGAGGAAAGCAACTTCACTGGTGCTGTCCAAGCCTATCAGGAGATCGTCAAGCGATTTCCCAAATCACCGCAAGCCCCCCAGTGTCAATTTATGGTCGGTTACCTATATGCTAACCACCTGAATAATATTGACTTGGCTGGCGAGGCCTATAAGAAATTCATCCGGGATTATCCTGAGCACGAACTCGTTAAAGATGCCCAGTGGGAACTCGATCATATCGGCAAGAATGTGAACGAGATCGAGGAGTTGAATCAGATACTTGCCCATGATTCGACTCAGGTTCAGGCAGATTCGGCGGAATAATCCTTGTCTATTTGTCGTACGTGAAATACTTAGGTCTCCGTGAGGAGACCTTTTTCTTCGACTGGAACTTTGCGGCTATGTGAAATGTTTACTCCACGAGTTTCAGAGATACAGGCTGTTTCGACAAACACTTAACGGAAGACCATGGACCAGGACATTCGTGAATTGACCCATTCCATCGAGCGGGAGTCCGAACTGGCAGACCGGGTTCTGACCGAGACCGGCAAACTGCTCTTCGGACAACGGTATATGATGGAACGGCTGCTGATTGGTCTTTTCGCCGACGGACATGTGCTCTTGGAGGGCGTGCCGGGATTGGCGAAAACATTGGCCGTAAAGACCCTATCAGCCACCATGCAGGCGAAGTTTCAGCGAATCCAGTTCACGCCGGATCTGCTCCCCGCCGATCTCGTCGGCACACTCGTTTACAATCAGAAAGACAGCCAGTTCACGACGCGGAAGGGACCGATCTTCGCGAATTTCGTACTCGCCGACGAAATCAACCGCGCGCCCGCGAAAGTGCAATCCGCGCTGCTCGAGGCGATGCAAGAGCGGCAGGTGACGATTGGCGATCACACCTTTCCGCTGCCCGCGCCGTTTTTGGTGCTGGCAACGCAGAATCCGATCGAGCAGGAAGGCACGTATCCGCTGCCGGAAGCGCAGGTGGATCGCTTCATGCTCAAAATCAAGATTGATTATCCGAAGAGGGAAGAAGAAGCGCGGATTATGCGCGCTTACGCCAAGACGGACGTGCCGGACGTGACGGCCGTGGTTTCTCCCGAAGAGGTCATGCGCATTCGCGCGCTGGTCGAGAGGATCTACGTGGATCCGAAGATCGAGAACTATATTCTGGATATCGTGTTTGCCACTCGTCAGCCGGAGGAGTTCAAGCTGAACGAGCTGCGACCGTTGATTCAATACGGAGCGTCGCCGCGGGCGTCCATCTATCTGATCAAGGCGGCGCGCGCGCACGCGTTTCTCCGACGCCGCGGATACGTGGTGCCCGAAGATATCCGGGCGATCGGCCACGACGTGCTGAGGCACCGCGTGGCCGTGACCTATGAAGCGGAAGCGGAAGAGGTCTCCTCGGAAGAGATCATCAACAAGATTTTCAACCGGATCGAAGTTCCCTGATCTTCGGCATGGAAACACGCGACATCCTGAAAAAAGTCCGGCAGATCGAGATTAAGACGCGCGGTCTGGTCAATGAGATCATGTCGGGCGAATACCACGCGGTCTTCAAGGGCCGGGGGATGAATTTCTCCGAGGTTCGTGAATACCAGATCGGCGACGACGTGCGCGCGATTGACTGGAACGTGTCGGCGCGGATGGGTCACCCGTTCGTGAAACTGTTCGAGGAAGAGCGCGAGCTGCTCGTGATGCTGCTGTGCGACATGTCCAGTTCTTCGCATTTCGGCTCGGGGTGGCAGCTGAAAGCGGACATCGCCACCGAGCTGGCCGCCGTGCTGGCGTTCTCGGCGATCAAGAACAACGATAAAGTCGGATTGCTGCTATTCACGGATCGGGTCGAGAAGTACGTCGCGCCGCGCAAAGGGAAAAGCCACATTCTGCGGATTCTGCGCGAGCTGCTCACGTTCGAACCGCAGCGCAGCGGCACGAGCATCCGGGCGGCGCTCGAGTACCTCAATTCCGTGGTGAAGAAGCGGGCGATCGTGTTCGTGATTTCGGATTTCATTGACGAAGGCTACGAGCGGGCGGCGCGCATCGTCGGCCGCAAGCACGACCTGACCGCCGTGCATCTGTTCGATCCTCGGGAAGTGACGCTGCCCGACGTGGGGCTGGTTCGCATGCACGACGCCGAGAGCGGGCAGCCGCTGTGGCTGGATACGTCATCGCAGCGCGTCCGCCGGCAGGTTGAAGCCGGATTCCGCGCGTGGCAATCGTCGGTGCGCACGGAGTTCGCGCGGTCGGGGGTGGATTATCTGGCGCTCGGTACGGATGCAGATTACGTCCGTCCGCTCATCCGGTTTTTCAGACAGCGTGAACAGCGTCGGTAATATGCGCGGCTTCTTCTCACTGCTTATGGTCTGGTTGTGGACGGCGGCGGCGACCGCGGCGCAGATGGACGCCGCTCTCGCGCCAAGCACGGCACATATTGGAGACACGCTCCGGCTGACGGTGCGCGTGACCGGCGCGGGCGGAAGACCGCTGCGGTTCGGAAGACCCGATGATGAGAATTTTTCGCTGCTCCGCGTTGATTCGTCCCGCCTCGCAGCGGCGGGGGAGATGGGATTCACGCTGGCGGTCTACGACACGGGCGAGTACACGCTGCCGCAGTTCCCTGTCATCGTCGGAACGGCGGCCGACGCGGAGACTTTATTCACGCCGCTGCAGAGCGTGACGATCGCATCGGTTCTTCCCGATTCGGCGCAGTCGCCGCTTCCGCTGAAGCCGTACCGCGAACATCCGTTCCAGTGGCGGGAGTTGCTCGCGTGGTGGTGGATTCCCGCGCTGGCGGCGCTCGTGTCTTGCGCGGTCTGGTTCTGGCGGTGGCGAAGCCGGCGGCGGCTCCGAAAGGAAATGGGATATGAGGAACCGCTCCCGCCCCCCGAAGAGGAGGCGATTCGGTTGCTGATTCGGCTGCGTGATGAGAAGTATCCGGCGCGGGGAATGCTCAAGGAATTTTTCAGCGAGTACTCCTATATTCTGCGCCGCTACCTTGAACGCCGCTACGAATTTCCTGCGCTGGAGATGACCACCTACGAGTTGGAAAGACGCTTCGAGAACGGAACCGTTCCGATCGAGTGGCCGACCCGCCTGCTCCCGGTGCTGCGCGAAGCCGACCTCGTTAAGTTCGCCAAATATCTTCCCGACTATAGCCGCTGCGACGCTCATCTCGAACTGGGATTCGAGCTGATTGAATTGTCTCGTGCACCGCTGACGACGGAGACGGAGGAGGCAGCGGCCGCATGACGTTCGCCTATCCGCACCTGTTCTGGCTGCTGCTGATTCTGCCGCTGATGGTCTACGTGCATTTCTGGCGGGAGACTCAGCGACTCAGCGATTTCCGTTATCCGACGATCTCCCGCATGCGCGGACTGAATCGCACGTGGCGAGTCCGCCTGCGACATCTGCCGTTTTTCCTGCGGCTGGCGGCCACCGCCTTGTTGATCGTTGCATTGGCGCGGCCTCAGATGTTTGACAAGGAAGTCAAGCGGAATGTCGAAGGCATTGACATTATTCTCGGCATTGACACGTCCACTTCGATGGCGGCGGAGGATCTGAAGCCCAACCGCATTGAAGCCGCCAAACAAGTGGCCGTGGACTTCGTGGAAGGGCGCTTGACGGATCGGATCGGCATCGTGCCGTTCGCCGCGCAGAGTTTCACTCAGTGTCCGCTGACCACGGACTACTCGGTGGTCGTCAGTCTGCTCGAAGACCTGCACATGGGCATGGTCGAGGACGGCACGGCGATCGGGATGGCCTTGGCGACGGCGCTGAATCGGCTGCGGGAATCCGAAGCGAAAAGCAAGGTGGTTATTCTCCTCACCGACGGACAGAACAATCGGGGGGAGATTGATCCGGTGACGGCCGCGCAAGCGGCGCAAGCGCTGGGCATTCGCGTTTACACCGTGGGCGTGGGAACGCGGGGCGAAGCGCCGTATCCGGTCGAGACGGTGTTCGGGAAACGCTATCAGAATGTCCCGGTCAACATTGACGAAGACATGCTGCAGGAGATCGCGCGGCTCAGCGGCGGAAAATATTTTCGGGCAACGAACAATCGCGCGCTCCGGGATATCTATTCCGAGATTGACCGGCTGGAACGGACGCGGGTGAGCGTGGAGGAATACCGTCGCGTGGCCGAGATGTTCGGTCCGTGGCTGCTCGCCGCGCTTCTCCTCATCATGCTGGACGTCCTGTCCGCGGCCACGATCGTGAGAAAAGTGCCATGATTCGCTTCGCGCACCCGATCTTGCTCTGGCTGCTCGCGCTGGTGCCGGTATGGGTCGCGCTGTTTGCCTATTTCCTGAGACGACGCCAGCGCGCGGCGGAGCGTTTCGTGAGTGGCGAGCTGCTTCAGCGCGTCGCCGGTTCGTTCAGCGCGGGAAGGCTGCGACTCCGAGCGGCTCTTTGGATCGCGGCGTGGACGCTGCTGGTGGTCGGGGCGGCGGATCCGCAGGTGGGAACGCGGATGGAAGAGATCAAACGCGAGGGCATTGACATTATTCTGGCCGTGGATGTTTCGTCGAGCATGTACTGCCGGGATATCGCGCCGTCGCGATTGGATAACGCCAAACACGAAATTCTGCGTTTGCTGGACGGCCTGCGCGGAGATCGCGTCGGCATCGTCGCGTTCGCGGGATCGGCAATCATGCACTGTCCGCTGACCACCGATTATGGAGCTGTGCGGCTCTTGGTGCGCGCGCTGGAGCCAAACCTGGTGTCGGAGCCGGGCACTGCGCTGGTGGAGGCGGTCGCTCTGGCTGATAAATCGTTTAATGTTCCCGATGCCAAGAGCCGTGTGCTTGTGATCATCACTGACGGCGAGGACCATGAAGAGCAAACGCTGGATGAAGTCGCGAAGGCGGCGAGCAATGGCATTCGCATTTATACGATCGGGATGGGCACGTCGCAAGGGGCGCCGATTCCCCTGCTCGATGGGCGGGGCCAGGACGCGGGCTTCAAGCGCGACAAATCGGGTACGGTGGTGGTGACCCGCCTGAACGAAATCCTGCTCGATCGTATCGCGGAGGCCGGCGGCGGTCGCTACGTTCGTGGGACCAGCGGGGGAAGCGAACTGGAGGCCATCTGGTCGGATATCGGTTCCATGGAGAAGCAGGAATTCGCAAAGAAACAATTCACCGCCTTTGAAGATCGGTATCAATATTTGGTTTTTCCGGGGCTGCTGCTGCTGCTGATCGAGTTTTTCCTTCCTGAGCGAATCCCGCGCCGCCGCGCCGCCCTGCGCCGCAAAGCCCCGATCTCCGAGGACGCGCGATCATGAAACGACCCTTCACGATTCTCCTCCTGCTTGCCACCGGGCTGCTGGCGACGGCGGTTCCCGGTTCGCCGCGCCGCGAAGTGAAACAGGGCAATCACGCCGCCGGAGCGGGAAATCCCGATCAGGCGATTCTGCATTATAAGCGGGCGCTGGAACAGCACGGCGATACTTCGGTGGTTCTCTATGACGTGGGCAACGTCATGTATGAGAATGGACAATACGATCCCGCTTTCCAATCCTATATGGGATCGCTTGGCGGCGATCAATCGCCCGCGGAACAGAGCGAAACCTTATACAACGCGGGAAACAGCTTGTTCGCGAGTCAAAAATACGACAGCGCGATTACGGCCTACGTGGAATCGCTGAAACGGAATCCGGGTGACGAACAAGCCAAGTATAATCTGGAATTGGCTCGGAGGATGATCCGCCAGCAGCAACAGCAGCAGCAACAGCAGCAGCAACAGCAGAATCAGCAGGATCAGAAGGAGTCCGAACAGCAGCAACAACCGCAGCAACAGCAACAACAAAATCAGGACAACGAAGAGCAGAAACAGCCGCCCGAGTCACAGCCGCAGCCCGATCCGGAGCAGGAGCAGCAAGAGCAGCAGCAGGCACAGTCGCAGCAAATGACTCCCGAAGAGGCGGAGCGTCTCTTGAACGCTCTCTTGCAGAACGAACAGGAAGCGCTTAAGGACGCGAAAAAAGCACAGGTGGCCACTCGAGCGAAACGGGAGAAAGACTGGTGAGGCGGCTGATCTGGATTGTAGTTATGCTGGCGTGGACCACGGTTCACGCTCAGGTGCGATTCACGGCAACCGTGGATCGCACCGTGTTGCGAGTCGGGGAGAGCGTTCAGCTCACGCTGACGTTCGAGGGCGCTGCCTCGGGAATCGCCGCGCCGGCCTTGCCGCAAATGGACGGACTGAAGCAGATCGGCGGGCCATTCAGCAGTTCCAATACTTCCATCATCAACGGGCGGGTATCCTCTTCGTCGGGATTCACATACGTGCTGCGGGCGGTGCGCGAAGGTCGAGCCGAAATCGGAGCGGCACAGATTGCGCACAAGGGACAGACCTATCGGACACAGCCGATTTCGCTGACGGTGCTTTCTCCGTCCGCCAATGCGCCGAATGCGGATCCGTCGGACGGGGCAGGGGAGGATGTGTTTCTGAGGGTGTACCCCGACAAAAAGGAAGTCTATCTCGGCGAGCAGGTCTCCGTTCAGTATAAGATCTTCTTTACAGTACAGATCACGAATCCCGAATTCGTGCGGATGCCCAAGGCGACGGGTTTCTGGATCGAAGATATTCCGTTGCCCAAGGAACTGCCGTTGACCGACGAAATCATCGGAGGCAAGCGCTATCGCGCGGCGGTGATCCGCAAGTCGGCGCTGTTTGCCACGACGGTAGGCGATCTGGAGGTTGAGCCGCTGGTGGTGAACGTCAAGATTCAAACGGGCGGACGCGGACGATCACGTGATCCGTTTGATCTTTTCAACGATCCCTTGTTCCAGTTCGGGCGTCAGATGGTGCCCAGAGAGGTCGCATCACCTGATTTCACCATCCGCGTGAAGCCGCTGCCGCAGGTAGGCGTTCCCGCCGGATTCGACGGTGCGGTCGGTCAATTCCGCGCGAAAGCTGTTTTAGATCGTCCGTCGTGCCATGTGGACGAAGGCGTCACACTGACTGTGGATATCGAGGGGCAGGGGAATATCCAGATGCTGCCGAAACCCCAAATCTCGTTTCCGGCGGATATCCAGAGTTTCGATCCGGAGATCACCGACGACATCCGGCGCGGCGGCAATCGCGTCAGCGGTCGCAAGAGCTTCCGCTATGTTCTTATTCCGCGCGCGCCGGGAGTACAGGTGATCCCGGCTTGGTCGTATGTTTATTTCGATCCGGAGCGCGGGCAATACAGCCAGGCTGAGGTTCCGGAACTGAGACTGGCAGTGGACAACCGGATCGGCGGCCCCGGACTTCAGCCAAGCGTGCCCGTGGCTTCCAAGCAGGGAGTGGAAACCATCGCCACGGATATTGCCTTCGCCAAGACCAGAGCAGGAGCGTGGCACTCGATCTCGTCCGTTCGGCCGCACGCGAGCGCGATGTTCTGGATTGGGACGGGCCTTCCCTGGGCGGGACTGGCGGCGATTGCCCTCTGGACGCGAGTGCAGCGCAAGAAGCGGGGGCCGCTCCTCGCGCGTTTGCGGGCGGAGCGGGACGCCACTCGGCTGTTGGATCTGGCTGAGCGACAGGCGAAAACGGGTAAGATCGAAGTGGCTCTACGGCATCTTGATGGCGCGGCCGAACGGGCGATTTTCGCGGCGGCCGGAATGACGGCGAAAACCCACGGCGCGGAGCAGATTCGGGAGGCGGCACTTGCGAATGGCATTCAGGAAGACGTGCTGACGGGCGTTCAGGCGATACGGGAGGAATGCGATCTGTTTCGTTTCGGGGCAGGGGGGGGTACGGCCGAGCGATGTCAGGCGATGATTCAGGACAGCCGCGCGCGAATCGAAGCTCTGTTGAAGACGTTTCGAGCGAACGGGAGGTCCGCATGAGCCGCTTCGTATGCGCGGGGTTGCTTTTACTTGGTGTGATGGCGGGCACCGTGTTCGCCGACCCGCATGCCGCCTTCGATGAGGGCTTGCGGCTGTATCGGGAAAGCGACATGGACAGGGCCGCGGCCGCCTGGGAGCGAGCGATCGCACAGGGCGTAGTCAGCGGACCGCTTTTGTATAATCTCGGAAACGCCTACTACCGGCAGGGCAACATCGGCAGGGCGATATTATACTACGAGCGGGCACGAGCGCTTCTGCCCCGCGACGGGGACGTGAAAACCAATTTGGACTTGGCGCGGCTTGCAGTCGTGGATCGGATCGAGAAGCCCGTCCGTTTGCCGGTCTGGGACTGGCTCGACGCCGTCCGTGACGCTTTGAGCCTGCCGGAACTGTCCCGGTTGTTTCAGGCGGAAGGATTTCTGGCGGCGATTTGTCTGGCCATCACGCTTCTCGGAGTGCGGTGGCTAAAACGGGTGGCTCGTACGGTCGCCGTCGTGATGCTCGTGTTGTTTGCTTTAACGGGGGCATGGTATGTGTGGCGAGCGGCACTGGACAGCCGGGAATTTGCCATCATCATCGTGGATAAAACCGAAGCAAAGTCGGCGCCGGATGAGGCTTCGAAGGAATTGTTTGCGTTGCACATGGGGACGAAAGTGCAGTGCATTGAGCAGCTCGGAAACTGGCTAAATGTTCGAATCGCTGATGATCGGAAGGGTTGGATTGCCATTGGTGACGCTGAAACGATCTGAAAGACAGGCATATTTGGGAGGGGCGAGAAAACGAATGGAAAGAGCTTGACAATTGATTGCAGATTGTTTAACTTTTTGAACTTGCATGTCTTCAGAGCCTTTCACGCCGGGAAGACCGACTGTTTCTGTTATAATTTTGAATTATAATGGATTACGGTTTTTGCCGCGTTGTCTGGAAACTCTTAGAAAAACCACCTATTCACCTCTCGAACTCGTCGTCGTGGACAACAATTCCCACGACGGCAGCCTGGAGTACCTCCGCGAACATCATCCCGACATCAAACTGATTACGATCACAGAGAATCTGGGATATAGCGGGGCCTATAACGTCGCCATACCTCAGACTTCGGGAGAATTTGTTGTTTTATTGAACTTTGATGTCGAGGTGGAGCCGAACTGGCT
>JAQTRJ010000215.1 GCA_028711875.1 bacterium
CAGAGTCTCGGGCGGGCGCAGCGCTCGCTGCCGACTCAGAATATCGCTCAGATCATCCATCGGAAATTCCCAGCCGTTTCAAACGCTCGCGGAGCGTCCGTTTGGCGCGCGCGAGATGCACGCGCACGGTCGAATCGGAACAGCCGAGCATGTCCGCGGCTTCCACGGACGTGTGATGCTCGATTTCGATCAGCACGAAGGCCGCCTTCTGCCGGGCGGGCAGCGCGTCAATCTCCCGCAGGATCGCGTCGCTGTCATCCGCCGTTTCCGGCGCGCGCGACGGCTCCTCGATGGTCTCCACATCCGCCCAGCGCGTGAATCGGCGGCGCCGGCTGCGCGCCGCCGATTTGCAGAGGTTCAGATGAATGCGAAAGAGCCACGGGCGGAACGGACGGCGCGGATCGTAGCTGCGCAGACTCGTGTAGCAGCGGATGAACGTCTGCTGCGTCACGTCCTGCGCGTCATCCCAGTCGCGCACGAAGTGAAAGGCCACGCGCAGCAATTCCTCGCTGTACTCGCGGAGAATGACGCGGAACCGTTCTTTGTTCCCGGCCAGTATGTCTCGAACGACATCGTCCACGAGCCTGCCGCGAAATGGCGAGCGCCTCCGGCTATTTGGTCGAGTCTTTTTTCGCGAGCTTGAACTGGATCGGCACGACGATTTCGCAGGCCACCGGTTTTCCGTTAATCTGCGCGGGCGTCCAGCGCACGACTTTCAGAGCGTTGATCGCCGCCTGATCCAAGTCCTCGCGAACGCCTTGCAGGACTTTCGGATTGGACGCGGTTCCGTCGGCGGTGATCTGGATTGTCACCAGCACCTTTCCGGCGATTCCAGCTTGGCGGGCGGCCTCGGGATACTCGGGAGAAATGGCCGTCAGCGGCGCGGGCGGCGTGTCAAAGACGGCATCTTCAGCCAGAGCGGTGAGGCCGAGGCAAAGGGTGGCGGCGAGGGTCAACAGCAGAAATCTCATGATTCACTCCTTCGGATGTAGAGCATTTGGGGTTCTACCTACTCTACTCCGCGACGGAGCGCAGCGCTTACTTAATCCGGGAAACCTAAGTCGCCCTCCACTTCGCAGGGGGGGCGGAAGGGAGGTCTCATCGCAAATACATTGCCTTCTGCACCTGCACCGCGCCGCCCGCCTGTGCCCGCAGGAAATACAACCCCGCCGGTCTGCTCGAAAAATCAAGCGACACCTCATGAAGTCCCGCTTCCCATCTTTCGGACAAGACGCGTTCGACGTGCCGTCCCAGAACGTCGTAGATATCGAGTAGGACCTCTGCGGCCTGCGGGAGCTGGATCGTCGCCTGAGTTCGCGGATTAAACGGATTGGGATAGACGGGCAGCAGCGCGAACCGCGACGGAACTCCCGACAGAGGAGGCTCGGCGGCACTGCCGGCCAAGACGTGCAGCCGCACCGGCCACATCAGGGTCGCTTCATTCGGATCGTTGCTGGTGAAGCTCCAGTAGGTTGTGATGTATCCGGGTTCGACGCCCGTGCTGTTCCACGTCAGGTTGAAGTAGACGCTGTCGCCGGCCGCGATGGTGACGTTGGTTGGTCCGTTCACGGTCAGCCAACCCGACGCGGGCGGTGTGCTGGTCAGAATCAGCGGTTCGCGTCCGCGATTGCAGACTTTCACGCCGCTGAATCCCGTTTCGTTTTCGGGCAGTTCGTATTGGATCACCGCTTCGGCGATGTCAATATCCGGGCCGCCGCCGGTTGCGCCGCCGGTCAGCCACGTGAAAACGTTATCCGAGAACTGCCGGTTGTCCGCATAGTCCGCCAGAAACATCAAATCACTGTAGCCGGCCACGCGGCCGCCGGACGTTTCCTGCCGTCCCACCACCACCGGCGGATAGCTGCCGGGAACGAACGGCGCGCCCTGGGTGTCTTCGTCTCCGGAAAGAATGACTTCCACCGTTCCGGCCTGCGGCTCGATGCCGCCCGTGAATTGCCCGAGCAGCCGCGTCACGCCAGCGGACAATTCCGGCACGAGCGGGCTTTGTCCCCACGTGTCGAAGTAGAATTGGTACCAGTCTTCGCCCGGATCGGTGGGATCGTCGAGCGGCTGATCGTAGAAATGCCAGCCCCACTCGTCCATTTCGTCGAGCGCGTCGCCGCCATAGGTTTCGCGGAAGAAGCCGTATTCGTGATAGACTCCCGTGATTCGCTCGGCCGGTGCGCACGGAATTTCCGTCACGCGCGGATGAACGAGAGCGATCTCGCGGACGGCGTCGGGCAGAATCGAATACACCCACAACACTCGTCGGGTTTCGGCGGGAGCGGGATCGGTGGCGAGCGGAAACAGCGCGTCGTAGTCGCTGCCTTCGATGCGATAGAGCGCGATCTCGCCTTCCGCATCGGAGCATTGAGTCAGCAGCCGCATCGCCCACTGATACTTGTGGAAGAACGACTCGTTTTCTTGTATCGTCAGTCCCGCGGCTTCTCCTTCGCGGCGGAGCATGTCGTCCAATTGTGTCCGCGCTTCGGAGAACGGCAGGGCAGCCGCGTTCGCGGCAAGTGCCTTCTCGCCGGGTGCGAGCGTGCCGAGTTCACGGGTCGAGTAGCCCTTGCCGAGTTCGAAACGGAGAATTTTCGCGTCGCGCACCGTCGCCCACGAGCGATTGACATATTCCCCGGCGCGGCTTCCGGGCGCGAGGAAATTCAGCGGCTGATGAAACTCCGCTTCGTAGTCCAGTTCCACGTCATTTCGCGTTGGTGCGATCTCCCAGGTCAGCGGCCGCGTTTTCTGCGGCGTCGGCACCGAGTACGTCACGTGGCCGGGAACTTCGATCTGCACCGTTGCCCCGTCATTCGCGAAATCGTGCAGATGAAGGATCGGCTTCAGCGCAATCGGTTCCGTCCCGTCATAGAACAAGCCGATTCCTCCGCCCGCATTTACGAATTGCTGCATGAGCGTCAGGTCGTAGTTCGAGCGCGGCACCGGTCGTCCGTTGAACAGCATCATCGTCGTGCAGTAAAAATCCACGACCGCGTCGTAATCGTCCGGCGGATAGACGCTCCACAGATGCGGTCCGGTGCCGATCTGGTAGCGAAGCCCGTTATCAAGATAGCCCACATAGATCACGTAGCGTCCCGGGATCGGATCGTCAACGTGGCAGGTTCCATATCCGCCTTCCAGACTCTGCTGATCCGGGCCGATAATTACCGGGACCGGCCACTGTCCGCCCGGCATCACGTGAGCGTCCAGCACGACGTAGAGAGCGTCCTCGTCTTCGGGAACCGTTACCGCGATGCTGTCATAATATTGGCCGCTGAATGTTCCTTCCGCGAGGACGTGGTAGATGGGGAGTCGCGAAGCGCTGAATGGAACGAAGCGGAAATCCGGATAGAGTGCGGACAAATCCGGATTGTTGCCGATGCTCGCGGCGTCGGGCTGTCCGTGCAGTGCGTCAATGACGACGGTGCCTTCCGCGCAGGCGCTGCCCGCCAGTACGAGCAGTGTGAAAAGAAGCGCATGAAAGAACATTCTGCGGTGCATGGTGAACCCCCTGTTCTTGAAAACCGAAAAGCTGAAAATGTGAAAACGCGAAAAGCAGAGATGCCAAATGTCGTAGCGCCGCACGGCCGTGCGCTTCCGTGATTAGGCAACCGGCTCCGCCCCGTTGCTTTCGCTGTAACGACGTGCGGCATGGCGGAGCATGCCGCCTAATCTCAGGCTATGATTAGGTACAGGCTCTGTCCTGTTGCTTTCGCTGTAACGACGTGCGGCATGGCGGAGCATGCCGCCTAATCTCAGGCTATGATTAGGCAACCGGCTCCGCCCCGTTGCTTTCGCTGTAACGATGTGCGGCATGGCGGAGCATGCCGCCTAATCCTCAGTTGTTAAAGATATGTCTCTATTTCAGCAGCAACAATTTCCTTGTCGCCGCGAACTCCCCACTTTGCAGCCGTGCGAAATATATTCCCGAGGGCAAATTGGTGCCGTCGAACGACATCCGATGCCCGCCGCTCGCGAAATTTTCATTAGCCAAGACGCGCACTTCCCGGCCCATGATATCGTACACCGCCAGACGAGTGCGGGCTTGATGCAATAGCGTAAAAGAGATCGTGGTAGTAGCGTTGAAGGGATTGGGTGCGCATTGCAGTCTGAGTTCTTCCGGCATCGCTTCGAGATCGCGCTCTTCCACAGCCACCGGATAGGCTGCGAGTTTGGCGATGTACCACGAGTCCGATCCCCAATGGCCGGCCACGACGTAGCCACTATCACTGTCCTGCACGACGGCATGCGCGCCGTCGTTGCCCGTGCCTCCCCAGGTTCTCAGCCAGCGTTGATCGAGATTCGGCTCGGTTTTCAGAACACCGATGCAGGTGGAGTCCCCACTTTCCGTGTGAAAGGTTACGTTCCCGGCCAGCACGAATCCTCCGTCGTAAGTCTGACGGATGTCCATCGCCTCACAGGGATAGCACTCGTAGCCGCGGGTGTCCAGGTGATCGCCGTCGGAAGTCTTGAGAGCCATGAACATATCGCGGGGCTAGCTGAGCAACTGAAAACTGCCGCAGACTGCAAATCCGCCGTCGGTGGTTGTAGTAACGGCG
>JAQTRJ010000216.1 GCA_028711875.1 bacterium
CGGAAGGCAATCGCAACGACGAAGGCGGCGGCTATCCCGACACGGAAGACCTGAACAACAACAACGATCTCGATCTGGTTAACGCCTACTACTCCTACGACATCGAACTCAGCGATCACAGTCCCTATATCGCGGGCGGGAATTACGCGAACAACTGGCGGCTGTTCCGCATTCCGATCACGCCCGACACCGTGCTCTCCGACGTGCAGCGGAAGGTGAACAACGCCGACCTGACCAGCGTGCGCTGGGCGCGGCTCTATCTGACCGGCTTCACGGAAACGGTGCAGGTCGAGATGGTGCAGATGGACATTGTGTCCAACGAGTGGCTGCCCGTCTACAGCGGCAGCGACTCCACCGACTACATTCAGCCGGCGGTGGTCAACACCCACGAGAATCCCGGCTACGATCCGCCGCCCGGAGTGCAGGGGGAAATTGATCCGATCACCAATCTCCGCCAGCGCGAGCAGGCCCTGGTGCTGAAAATCAACGCCCTCAACGCCGAAGGGGACGGCGCGCCGTCGCAGTTCTTCGTGGCCAAGAATTTGTTCCAGCAGTACAATCTGCTCGAATACAAGCGGCTGAAGATGTTCGTCCACGGCGGCGGGATTCCGACCGAGATGGATCATCCCTTCCCCGATGAAAAATATCAAGTCATCCTGCGGATGGGACAGAACTACTCGAACACCGACGACAACTACTACGAGATCATCACCACCGTCAAGTCGGGCTGGCATCCCGACAATCAGATGGACGTGACCCTGAACGAACTCGCGCTCCTGCATCCCGCGCGCGGAGCGGCCGGACTGTCCACCGCCGAACGCTTCGTCGTCGCCCGCGATCCGAGCAATCCCGGCGGCGGCGACAGCTTGGCGATCAAAGGCCGGCCGACCATGTCGAGCATCGGCTTCATCTCCATCGGCGTGCGCGCGCTCGACAAACACTTCCAGGACACCCACGACGACGAAATCTGGGTGGATGAGCTGCGCATCAGCGAGATCTACAAAAACCCCGGCACCGCCGCCGACGTGAGCACGACCGTGCAGCTCGCCGACTTCATCGGTCTCGCGGGCGGCTATACCACGCGCGACGCCGAGTTCCACAACGTGAACACGCGCACCAACAGTCAGCGGTCCAGTTCCGATTCGTGGCGCGGCAACGCGACGATTCAGCTGCAGAAGGCCTATCTTGAACGCTGGGGCTTCCGGCTGCCGCTCAATTTGTCCTACAGCGAAACGAATACCACGCCGACCGAGATTCCCGGCACCGACACCCGCGTCACGCCCGAGACGGCTCCCGACAGCATCAAAGCCCACACCGAGACGTTCTCCTATCGCGTGCAATACTCGAAGACCGGCACGTCCCACAATCCGATCGTTCGCTGGGCGCTCGAGAATATTTCGGGCAGCTGGGACTACTCGAAGGACGAACGCTACGACTACAACGTCGAGCGCGGTTCCAACGAACAGACCGGCGCGCAGGCCTCGTACACCGTTCCGACCAACAAGGGGCGCGGACTGAAGCCGATCTGGTGGCTGAAGGGCGTGCCGGTGCTCGGCAAGCTCGGCAATCCGTCGTTCCACTACAAGCCGACCAAGCTCACCTTCAACGCCAACGCCTCGCGGCGCGTCACGCTCCAGATGGATCGTCCGTCGTACACCATCAGCGCGGACACGGTGATCGTGGATCGCCGCATCACCCGCACGACGCTGTTCAACACGACGCGCTCGTTTAATACCGGCTTCGCGCCGTTCCGGCCGATCACGCTGGATTTCTCGCGCACGTTCAAGGGACAGTTCGACTCGACCAAGAGCTGGGCGGACGTGTTACAGGCCAATTTCGGACGCACCACCGATCTGACCCAGAATTTCAGCGCGAACTATAATCCCGAGTTCTATCGCTGGATCAAGCCGACTTTCAGCTACACGGCCGGTTACACGTGGGCCAACCGCAACCTGTCGTCGAGCGGCGGCCAGACGATCGGCAATCAGCGCAACTTCGGCGTGGATTACACGCTCGACCTGAAGCAGATTCTCGGCACCGGCGGAGGCGCGCGCGAACGCCGTCCGCGCGACCTGCCGCGCGAGGAGACGCCGCCGCCGCCCGGCGAAGGCGACTCCACCGGCGTCGAGCTGCCGACCGATTCACTGGAAACGCCAAAGGCTCCGCGCGCGAGCATTTTCTCGAACCTGAAAAAAGCGTTCGTGCCGCTGCGCGTGGGCCTCGGGATGTTCGATCCGATCGCGCTCAGCTACGACAACAATTCCGGCCACAGCCGCAGCGGCACCAAGGGACAGGCCCGTCTGCCGTATCAGTTGGGATTATCCCAAGACCCCGGTCTGGAGATCGAGCCTCTGAACGACAGCACGCAGGTCATTTCCATCGCCACGATCCGCAAGAGTGAAGATATCACGGCCCGTTCGGGGATGCGGATCACCAAGGATATCCGCAGCGGCTTCAATTACAGTCATCGCGCCTCGGAAAACATCTCGCAGCTGGCCACCGGCAGCGTCGAGCAATCCACTCTCTGGATCGGCAAAGACGCCGCCATGAAGCGGATTCCGTTCCCCGACCTGACGCTCGACTGGTCGGGTCTCGAGAAAATCAAATTCCTCAACCGCTTCACCCGCACCGTGAGCCTGAACACCAGCCTGACGCAGCGCGTGCGCGAGAACTGGTCGGGAAAATCCAGCAACATCACCACCCGCGAATACACTCGCCAGTGGGGGCCGCTGATCGGCATCAACATCGGCTGGGTGGGCAGCGTGGATTCGCAAATCCGCTACAACACGTCCACCAGTTTCAGCGAGGGCGTGCAGCAGGGAAACCGCAGCCGCACCACCGACAATCAGATCACGGCCACCGTCAGTTATTCGCTGCGCACCGGATTCAAGCTCCCGCTGCCGTTCATGCGCGATCTGCACTTGCAGAATCAAACCACGTTTTCGCTCAACGGCGACTACCGCAAGCAGCAGCAGGAATCCGCCGACCGTCCGACCAGTCCCTACGCCTTGCGCGGGGCGACCAGCTCGTGGTCCGTGCAGCCGCGCATCACCTACAGCTTCTCGTCGAGCGTGCAGGGACAGGCCTACGTGCAGATTCAGCAGAATAAGAACGAGATCACACAGTCGAAGAGTCGGCTGTTCGAATTCGGAATCAACGTCAACATCGCGATTCGCGGATGATCGCCGCCTCGATTGACATCGGCACCAACACCACGCTCGCGCTGCTGGCCGAGCGCGATCAGGGCGGATTGCGCGTCCTTCAGGACCAGCTCACGCCCAACCGGCTCGGCGAAGCGCTGAAGCGAAGCCTGACGCTGCCCCGCGACGTGATGTCGCTCAACGTGGATTTACTGGCCGAGCTCGTGCGCGATTTTCGCCGCGCGGGCGCGTGTGCGTGGTGGATCTCGGCGGCGGCTCGACTGAGATTATCGAAGGGCGCGGGATGGTGGCCGGGCAGGGCTTTTCGATAGACGTCGGTTCGGTCTATCTGACGGGCGAGTTTTTTCACAGCGATCCGCCGACCGCCTCCGAGGTTTTGCTGCTCCGCGAAAACCTGCGCGGGCGGCTGCCTTCGCTGGTCAGCAGCTTGCGCGGCGCGGGCTGTCCGTGGATTTTCGTCGGCGGCACGGCGGTGACTCTGGCGATTCTAAAAAACGGCTTGCGCCGCTACGATCCGCAGGCCGTCGGCGGTTCACTCTTGACGGCGAGCGACGTGGACGCGCAGATTTTTTCGTTCACGGGTCGTCCGTCTCAGGAACTTCAGAATCTTCCCGGTATGCCCGAGGGACGCGGCAAGTCCATTCTGGCGGGAGCGATTCTGCTGAGAGAAATGATGTCCGCGCTCGATCTCGAAGAAGGCGTCATCAGCGAGCGCGGACTGCGGCACGGAGTTTGGCTGGCCAAATTTGCCGAAAGGGGGCTGTCATGAAGTCTCGCGTTCTCCTCATGCTGGTGGCGGCTTTGCTTATGTTTGTGCTCGGCTGCGACGACGAAAACGTACAAGTCGAGGATTTTCCTTGGGGTCGGCTGGAGGTGCTGGAGCGTCCCACCGCCATTGCCGCCAACGTGGATCAGTGGTACGTGTTCCGCGTGCGCGTCGCTGAAAGCGGAGCGCCACCGTCTATTGCGTGTTTCGTCTACCGGCCTGGCGTAGATCCCAACGATTTCGAGATATTTCGACTCTATGACGATGGCGGACAGACGTTCATCACCGAACCGCCCTATGCAGATACCACTTCGGGTGATGTTGTAGCGGCCAATGGCACATACACCGCCCGGATCAATGGCCAGACCTTCGCACAAGGCATCACCGGAATCTATGCTTTTGATTGGGAACTGACTTTCGGTGGTGCGTCCTTCGAAATCCCTGTGGAGAACGCCGAGCCGTGTCTGATTTCCGAATATACCGAGGTCGCGCATTTCGCGGAATGCTTTGCGCCGACGACGCTCGAAGTGACGATCTCGACTTCGGACATGGATCGCACGGATACCGTAGAAGTGTGGCTCATGGATTCCGACAATCAAACCGTGATGAACGTCGGGCAATTTTCTCCGACCG